>NZ_JBHVFF010000172.1:0-18512 GCF_042801895.1 Streptomyces sp. NPDC057543
GTCCCCGGCGGGACCGCCGCCCAACCGCAGGATGGGCTCAGTTGCAGGCGAACCGGTTGTAGGGGACCTGGTAGGTGGCGTCGAGCTGATGGTCGTTCGTGCCGTTGGGGCCCTTGACCTTCGCGTGCGCGGTGACCATCGCGCTGCCGGTCTCGGTGGTCGGCTCGCCGGTGCGGAAGACCGCCGAGACCTTGCCGTCCGCGGGGACGTTCTTGAAGGTCTGCTCGCCGTAGGACGTCTTCACAGTGAGGTCGGCCTGGTACGCCGATCGGTTCCGGGCGGACACCTGGACCTGCGTCTGATCCTTGACGCAGAGGGTCACCGCGCTCGATGTGACGGGTACGGAGCCCGGCGGTGTCGGGTCCTTGGGGAGCACCGTGACGGTGAACTTCTTGGACGGTGCCACGTTGCCGGCGGCGTCCACGGAGCGGTACTCGATCTGGTGGGTGCCGTATCCGGGCAGCCGCTTGGCGAACGGTGAGGTGGACAGGCCTCCGGTGCCGAGGTTGCCGTAGATCAGATCGTCCACGTTCGTTCCGGTGGGAGTGAACAGGAACGGCTTGGAACCGTCCGTAGGCCAGCCGAAGTAGTGGAACCACCCGTCGCCGTCGACCCGGAATTCCGAGGTCAGTGCCCCTGGTTGGTCGTCGTGTGCCGTGAGGTTGAGGCTGAAGGAATCCTTGACGGTGTAGTGCGGCGTGCCGTCGCTGTTCCGCGAGACGCTGACCGGGTCCGACACAAGGTAGCTGGTGGTTGCCGCCGTGTTGTCGACTGTCCACTGTTCGGTTGCCGCAGGCGACGAGGGCTTGCGTGAATCACTTACGCTGACGTCGACATGGTGGGTGCCCTTGCCGAGTCGGAGGCCGCCGAGATCGAGACTCGTCGAGTGCCCCACGACATGGCCGTCCAGCCGCCACACCACGTTCAGAGCGTGGTCGCGCGGGTGACTCGGGTCGACCCACAGGACGTCAGTCGCCCCGACGGGCCGCTCGGCGGGCGTCGCCAGGGAGATCTTCGGAGCATCGTCGTCGGTGAACGGTGCGGAGGGTGTCCCGACCGTCCACTCGCGCGTGGCCGTCATCTTGCCGCTGTCCCGAAGGGCGGGATCGCGGACGAAGTCCGTGTCGTCGACGACCTTCACACCGATCGTGTCGCCCGCGCGCGCGTGGAGGTCCCGCACATTGACGCTGCGGGCGTTGGCGACGGAGCGGACCACCTTGCCGTTGACGCTCCAGGTGGCGTCGAGCTCGTGATAGACCGGGTGAACGGTGTCGATCCACAACTCGTCGGTGGGGCCCACGGGTTCATCGGTTGGCGTCGAGTCCTCGATGAGTTTGACGGCCCCCGACAGGCCCGCCGTCATCTGTTCACGACTCACCTGGTCCATGTAGTAGCCGAGCGTCTTCATCATCGAATGCCGGCTCGGCCGCCAGACGCCCTCGGTGTAGTACATGCCGCCTTCGTAGCGGCCGATGGTGCCGCCCGATTCGCTCTTCTCCCCGAGCCAGCGCCACCACTTGGCCTTCTGGTCGCGCATCTGCTGCTCGGTCAACAGGGTGTGATGGACCGACTTGGGTTCACCGCCGCTGTAGGTTCCGCTGGTCACTCCACGGGAGTAGTAGTCGTACTCGTCCTGGAGACCGCCGAAGGAGTGGCCGAGTTCGTGCGGGGCGATCAGTGCCGACATGGCGTTGCCGCCGGTCGCTGTGGCGTAGGAGCCGCCCGCGCCGCCGTAGGTGTCGCTGTTGGCCAGCGCGAGGATCTGATCCGCCTTCGGGGCCAGAGCCGCGTACTTCTTGGCCGCGTTGTTGTCCATCACGAGCAGTCGCTGGATGCCGTTCGTGGAGCAGCCGCTCCAGAGCTTCATCCCCAAAGGGGTGTTGCGCATCGGGGAGCCCAGCTGAGGGTCGCAGCTGATCCCCGATTCCTGGGAGGGAGTCTCGACGGCGTAGACATTGATGTAGTTCCGGTAGCTCTTGTAGGGCTCAAGGCCCCAGAGCACGTTCAGCTGTTGGTCGACCTGGTCCAGGAATTTGGGCATCTCGGACGCGGTGTAGCCGTCACCGAGCACCACCAGGTTCCAACGATTCGCCGGGTCGCCGGTCACCTGGACCGGAACGACCATCGTGTCGTCGGCCACGGCGCTCACCGAAGTGCCGGCCACCTGTCTTTCGGCACCCGTCGCGGCGGGCGCGGCGGCCATCGCGCCGAACGCTACAGCCACCGCAACAAGTGGAACCAATATACGTTTCACAAGGAAGCTCCTCGACCTTTGTCCTGGTCCGACGGGCCTTCATACGACTGCCTGCCATGAGGAAGTGTCAATCCTCTGGCTGCAGACATCTACTGACCGAGCTGCACCGGGCGGGGAAGCCGGACTGGTCCCGGGCGGCGATCGACGGCTCCCACCGGCAGGCACGCCGGGGCGGCCCAAAACCGGACCGAGCCCACGCCTACGGCGAGTTGCAGCCGATCGCCTGGGCCGGGATGGGCGCCCAGGCGTGCCGTGGGGCGGGTGATGTGGAGGAGGTGTGTGTGACGGATGACCTGTGATCCTTCGTATGCACAGTGCGTGTTAGCCTGCCCGCCGTCACGAGCGCCAGGACCTGGACAGCGCCGCCGACCGCAGGGCGGTCCTCACCGAAGTCGAGAAGTCGGTGGCGCAGGGGCGGCCGGTGCCGGTCGACGTCTCGGGCAAGGAGGGCGCCCACGCGATGACCATCATCGCCCAGGAGGGCTTCAGGTGTACAACCGCTGGGGCTCGACCACCTGGGTCAGCGAGGACGACTTCATCAACGGCCACATGGGCAAGGCTTCCAACAGTGATCTCCCCAACGCGGACAGCGTCTATCTGCCGCGGTAGCAGGGGCGGTGCCGCGATCGCGGCGGCCGCGCTCCTCGCTCTCGCCACGGGCTGCGGCTCGGGCACCGACGAACCGGCCGGCGGCTCCACGAGCCGCCCGGTGAAGGACACCAGCATCACCGCCGAGCCGGGCGAGCGCTTCACGCTCACCGTCGACCAGAACGCCTCCACCCGCGAGTACTGGTACCTGGTCGACCCCGAGCCCGACAGCTCGGTGCTCGTCAGCCGCGGCCAGGACTACGCGTCGGGCTCCGGCGAGGAGCCGGTGGCCGGTGCCGGCGGCCGGCTCACCTTCACCTTCGAGGCCAAGGGCAAGGGGACCACCCGGTTCACGCTGCTGCACTGCACCTTCACCACGTGCCAGGGCAACAACTCCACGCTGCCCCCCGAGACGACCGGACCCTCCGCCACCCCGACCACGGGGGCGCCGTCCCCCTCCCAGGCTCCCGAACGCATCACCTACACCGTCACCGTCAACTGAGCCCCAGCGGACCAGTCGGACGAGACGAGACACCAGAGGTCCCGCCATGAACGGCGACGCCCCGTACCCACCGGACCGCACGGACGACGAGCTGGCCCGGCTCGACGTCACCGTCCTGCTGCGTCACGGCCTCACCGCCGAGCCCGGCACCCGGCGCACCGCCCTGTTCGGCGACGGCGCCGCGGCCGTCATCCTCGACCGCCTCGGCACCGAGCCGCGCTCGCTCGCCTTCCTCGCCGACACCGTGCGCGCCGGCGGGCTCGCCCACGCCGCGGAGCTGCCCGAGCCCCTGCCCCGCGAGAGGCGGCCGTCGTGGTACGGGAGTGGCTGCGAGCCGGCACCGAACTCATGGGCGGGCTCGCCGCCGACGACACCGCGGCCACCTGGCTGCGCGCCGTCGCGACCATTGTCGAACTGAAGCAGCTGACCCGGGCGCGGGGCCGCAGTACGTGATCCGAGCTGCGTCATGAGCCGTCGGGTGGGTGCCGATCAAGGACCATGTCATCAGGTCCCAGGCGGCGATGGCGTTGTCGCCGCCACCGGTGAGGAGCACCAGCCGACCGTGCAGGCGAGCGACGGCGAGGGCCTCGATGCATCCGCCAGGCCGCTGTCCAGCGGCTGATGGAACTCTCCACCGCCTTCCGCATCCGTCTTGCGGCCTGCACCCCCGACCGGGCGATCGAGATGCTTGTGGAGTCCTTCCACGGCCCGATGCTCATGCGTCTGTGGGAGGCCCAGGCCATCGTGCCGGCGACGGTGGGCCGGCGCGGCACCAAGGAGCACCGCGAACTCGTGGAGGCGATCGCCGCCCGCGACACCGAGGCCGCGAGCACACTGATGCGCACGCACTTGAAGCGCACGGTTTCCCAGGTGAAGAACTGACCCACCGTCGACGACCTGTGCCGAAGCGCCCCGGACCGCTGCGGTCCGGGACGGTGCTGCGGCGCCGACGGCCATGGGCGCGGCTGCGCGCACGGCCCACGGTTCACCGGGCCCTGTGCGGTGCAGTCCGTGCCTCCGCCGTCAGCCGGGTGGACCGGCAAAGGTCGCGGGGCGCCCGTGCCCGGTACAAGCATGGATCATGACCGACGCATCGAGCAGCTCCCCCCGGGAACCGGAATACGACGACCGCCACGTCCGTGCCGCGGGTGACGTGCACGCGCCGAAACCGCACCCGGGCTACTTGGAGCCACCCTTCGAGGGGTTCCTGCACCGCCTCTCCCGCACCGCCTGGCAGGTCGTCCTGATCACCGGCATCGCCTCCCTGGTCCTTGGGATCGTGATCCTGGCCTGGCCGGGCCCGTCCCTGCTCGTCGCCGGGATCCTCTTCGGTATCTACCTCATTCTCAGTGGCGCGCTCCAACTGGCAGCCGCCTTCGGCACGCACAGGGCGACCTCGCTGCGTGTCCTGGCCTTCATCAGCGGCGCCCTGTCGATCCTTCTGGGTCTGTTCTGCTTCCGGGGCAGGTTGGAGTCGATCCTGCTGCTCGCGTTGTGGATCGGCATCGGCTGGCTGATCCGCGGGATCACCCATACTCTGGCCGCCGTTCACGACCCCACCATGCCCGCGCGCGGCTGGCAGGCCATCCTCGGCGTCGTCACCTTCATCGCGGGGATCGTGCTAATCATCTCGCCGTTCACCTCAATCGCCGTGCTCACCCTGGTCGCCGGCTGGTGGCTGGTAGTGGTCGGCATCGTCGAGTGCGTAACGGCGCTCCGGCTCCACGGCCGTGCACAGCGGATCCCGCGCACGGCATGAACCCCGTCGCCCGCACGCGCGTATACGCAAGGACCTCGGTCTACTGCGGCCCGGTGGAGAGATAGTCCTCGACAGGCGAAGGCCCCGCCGCTACCACCGCGGCCTGCTTCGGACCTTCTATCTCTCCTCGATGGCCAGCATGAGGTCGTGCTCCGCATCGCACAGCCACTACTGGCGCAAGCGGAACGAGGTGAAGGGGCACAAACAGGCTCTGCTTGCACTTGCCCGCCGTAGAGCCAATTTTCTCTGGGCGGTGATCCGCGACGGAGCCTGCTATCAAGTCCTGCCGAACGTCACGGCTGCGGCTTGACATCGTCATTGGGAAGTTCTTTGTCTTCTGCGTCCCGTCGCGACGGACGGTTTCTCTTCTCGCGAGACTTGTTGAGTTCGCGGCCAGACGCAGTGTTGTCGCTCGCGGTGAGGTTGGGAACAGACTGCATCAACCCGCGTTGTCGCCTACCGGCTTCCGTGCTTCGGCGATCCGGTCCAGGTGCCGGTGGAGGGGCGACGCGGTCACGGCGATGAAGAGCGCGAACAGGGTGAACGGCAGCAGCCCGAGGGGCCGGAGCAGGTAGTCCGGGTGTTGTGAGATCTGCGGCCAGTTGACGTAGTAGTTGGCGGACACGTCCACGGTCATGACCGCGCTCGCCATAGTCACGGCGATTGGTCGGACTCGTACCAGCAGAACGGCTACCAGAGGGTCGAGCAGGACCAGAGCGACGAAGTAGACCCGGATGGGAGCCGGTGCGGGAGAGGCGTAGCTGTTGTGACCGCCACCTGCCACGTCCACGAGGTGCATGGCGGTTCCCCAGAGGAAACAGACGAGGTACACCGTCACGACGAGCAGCACCCGGCGCGGCAGGTGACGGCGCCGCCCTTCCCCGCCCTGGGCAAGCGGACCTGTCGATGCCTGCTGCGTCATGCTGCCCCCGGTTGGTTGGCGGCACCCTACTTCACCTGTCTCAGCGCCTTTCGGGAAATCCTGCCGGCCCGGCATGTCCACCACGCATCGGATGGGACGGGTCATTTTCCGGCTTCGAACGGCGTCTCGAACTGGGTCGCTCTCAGAAAAGCCAGCAAAGGGTCAGTGGGAGTCCTGGGACGCCCGGCGACAGCTGACCGAATACGCGAATGGTTGTACGCTGCGGGCACCGCCCTTGACCTGCACAGCAGGCAGGGAGCAGATGAATCGGGAGTTTCTTCATGTTTCGGACAGTATTCAAGTCCAAGATCCACCGGGCCACCGTGACCCAGGCCGACCTGCACTACGTCGGTTCCGTCACCGTCGATGCCGAGCTGATGGAAGCGGCGGATCTGCTGCCCGGAGAGCTGGTGCACATCGTCGACATCGACAACGGCGCCCGCCTGGAGACGTACGTCATCGAGGGCGAACGCGGCTCCGGTGTCATAGGCATCAACGGCGCCGCCGCCCACCTCGTCCACCCCGGTGACCTGGTCATCCTGATCAGTTACGCCCAGGTCGACGACGCCGAGGCGCGTGGCCTGACCCCGCGTGTCGTGCATGTCGACGCCGGCAACCGGATCGTCGCGCTCGGCGCCGACGCCTCCGAACCCGTACCCGGCACCGAACGGAGCCCGCACGCCGTTCCCGCGGCGCGCTGACCCTGGCTCGACCCCCGAGGGAGCACCCGTCATGGCAGAACAGACCGACCGGATCGAACTCGACATCCGCGACGACCGGGCGAGCGGCAACCTCCTCGCGTACGAGCACGGCAAGGCCGCCGGAGTCATCGCGTACTTCGTGATGGACGGCGACCCCGCCGCGCTCGTCGCCGTGCACACCGTCGTCGAGCCCGGCCACGAGGGCAAGGGCATCGCGGGCGCCCTCGTCCAGGAGTTCTACGCCATGGCGGGCCGCGAGGGTGTCCCCGTCGTCCCGCTCTGCTCGTACGCCGCGAAGTGGGCGGAGCACCACCCCGACCAGGCTCGCGAAGCACCGGCCGAACTGGTGGAGCGGGCGAAGGCGCAGCTCACGGCCCACCCGGAGCTGTAGTGATCAACACGGCGGGGTGCACCGATCCACTCGGCCGATGATCCGACCCGGGCCGCGGAGTTGTACGTTCGGTCGATGACACTCGCACTGCTGCACACGTCCCCGGTCCACGTCCCGGTCTTCGACGCGCTCCGGGATGCGGATCATCCCGGACTCGCCCTGCGCCATCTCATGTCCGAGGACCTGCTCGCCCGGGCCAGGGACGAGGGCCCGGAAGCGGTGTCGGACGAGATCCGGGCGATGCTCGCGGGCGCGGTCGCCGAGGGTGTGTCCGCTGTTCTCTGCACGTGTTCGACGATCGGCGGGGTCGCGGAGTCGGCCGGGGCGGCAGTCGGAGTTCCGGTGCTGCGTGTCGACCGTCCCATGGCGGCCGCTGCCGCGGAACGGGATCGCGTGGTGGTCCTCGCGGCGCTGGGCGACACCCTGGCGCCGACCCTCGCCCTGCTCGCCGAAGAGGTGGCGGACCGGCCCGTCGAGGTGCGCACCGTCCTGGTCGAGGGGGCCTGGGCGCGCTTCGAGGCCGGGGATCGCGACGGCTTTCTGGACCTGGTCGCGGCGGCGGCAGATGCGGTGACGGACGCCGATGTGATCGTGCTGGCGCAGGCGTCCATGGCCGATGCCGTCACCCGTACGGTCACCCGGATCCCGGTGCTCGCCAGCCCCCGGACGGGCCTCGCCGCCGCTGCAGCCGCTACCGCGCGCTGACCCGTCGCGGGGATGGTGCACCCGGACAGGTCATCCGGAACCCGTACGCATGGGCTCACCAGGCGCGGGAAGCCGCTCCGGGGGACGGTGGAAGCAGATCCACCCTGAACCGCTCGGAGGCCTCCGATGACCAATCCGTACCCCGACCCCGTGCCACCGGCGCCCACGCCCGGACCGATGCCCGAGCCGCCGTCGCCGCTGCCGGAGCCGCCGCCTCCGCCGCCCGGCCCCGTCCCGCCCGGCCCGGCGCCGGATCCGATTCCGCAGCCGCCCAGCCCGAACCCCGAGCCGGTACCGGAACCGGAGCCGTCACCTCATCCGACCGGCTGACCGCCTGGCCCATGTCGCGAGTTCTGCCTCCCCGTGCGGCGCTGCCACGGCCTGCCTCGGGCGCCGGCCGGTATGGCGTCCACCCGCGGCGTGAACCCGGTGAGTATGCGGCCCGCCGCTGCGAGGTCCCAGGCCGACGGATCGCGTACAGCCACGCATGAGATCGCCGACCGAGCCGTGTTCGCGCTGCCGGCTGCGGTCCGCAGCGGTGAGGCCGGCCAAGGGTGTGCCTTCCGCAACCTCCGCCGGCAGCCCAGCCGCGGCCCGCGCCGCCCCGGCCCGCGCCGCCCCGGCCGTGTGGGACGCGCTGGTCCTCGCGGGCGGAGCGGACGGCGGCCCGCTTCCCCGTGTCGCCGCCGACATCGCGGCGTTGTCCGGCAGGGCCGAGCCGGTCGTGCAGCCGCGCGCGGCACCATCCGTGGCTCGAAGACGCCCGCCGGTTCGCCCGGACGGTCGAGGCGTTCCTGGCCTGGGGCGTGGCGGGTCGGCGGTCCGACTCCCTCGCCGGGAACTCTCGGCGGTGGACGACCGCACCGGCGCGGTCACCAGCGCGTCGGGCTGCCGAGAGGTCAGGCGATGATCGGGATCACGGCCTCCGGCGTCAGCATCCGGAAGGTGAACGCCTGATGGAAGTAGAGCCGGATGCTGGTCGCGTCGTGGTCCTGATAGCCGATCGACAGATCCTGGCCCAGGCGCAGTTCGAAGTCGCCGCCCCGGGTGGACAGCAGAACGCCGCCCGTGACGGCGGGCGCCCACAGGATCTGGTCGTCCAGCAGCCGGGCCAGGTGGGTGGCCACCGGGTATCCGTGGTCGGAGGTCTCCGTCGCCTCGGTGAAGGCGTCGGCACCGAGCAGTAGGCGGTACGGGCCGTCGACCCCGGCCAGCCGCAGCTGGGTCAGCGCCTGGCTGACGGTGGCCGGATAGTCGCGGGCGTCGGCCGGAAGCGGCAGCGGGGTGTGCGAGGAGCCGTCCCGGAGCCCGGTGATGCCGGCCGACGCGTACCCGTCGATGATCGCCATGTCTTCGGCGAACGCACAGGTACGGGCCGCTTCCTTGACGGGCTGCCAGTCGCTGTCGTCGGAACCGCGCTCGACGTCGTCCACGGCCGAACGGGTCACCGTGAACGGCACCCGCCAGTCGATGACGGGGACCGAAGTGCGGGCCCGGGCGATCACGTCCGGTGTGGGCGGATCGATCGCGCGCAGATGACCGTCGCCGATGGCTGCGAGTCCTGGGCCGTCCGGCCCGGTGACGTCGACGACACGGCGGCCCGCCAGGTGGCGGCTGAAGGTGCGCCGGGCCTCTTCTTCGATCTGGTCCCAGGCGGCTTCCGTGACGGGGGCGAGTTCGCGGTGGAGGTTGTTCATCACTGGGCGCTTTCTTGCAGGCTGCCGATGCGCAGCGAGCCGTCGTCCGACCGGACCGGGACCGGGGGCTGCGCCGCCGCGGGCGCGGACGCCGGCTCCGGCAGGGCCTCGGCCGCGGTCATGGCGGGCGACGGCGGCGGGGCGTCGAAGAAGTCGGCGCGGGGGGTGTAGAAGAGTGTGCCGGTGACCGCCGTGGAGAAGTCGAGGATGCGGTCGTATGTGCCGGGTGGATTGCCGAGGAACATGTTGCGGAGCATCTGTTCGGTCACGCCGGGGTCGGCGGCGTAACCGATGAAGTACGTGCCGAACTCGCCCTGCTCGAAGCTGCCGAACGGCATGTTGGCCCGCAGGATCTCGCGCGACGTGCCGTCCGGTTCGGTGATCGTGTTGAGGGCGACATGCGAGTCGGCGGGTTTGACGTCGTCGGGGAACTCGATGTCGGCGAACTTCGTACGGCCGATGACGCGCTCCTGGGCCTCGGTGCTCAGCGCGTTCCAGGACGCGAGATCGTGCAGATACTTCTGCACGACGACATAGCTGCCGCCCGCGAACTCCGGGTCCTCCGCGCCGACCAGGGCCGCCGACAGCGCGTCCGCCCCCACGGGGTTCTCCGTGCCGTCGACGAAGCCGAGCAGGTCCCGGTGGTCGAAGTAGCGGAACCCCTGTGTCTCGTCCACCACCTTCACCGCCCCACCGAGCCGGTCGAGGAGCTGGGCCGCCCACTCGTAACAGACGTCCATCCGCTCGGCCCGGATGTGGAACAGCAGATCGCCCGGCGTGGCGGGGGCCCGGTGGCGGGCACCGTGCAGTTCCTGGAACGGGTGGAGACCCGCCGGACGCGGCCCCGCGAACAGCCGGTCCCAGGCGTCGGAGCCGAAGGAAGTCACCACGACCAGGCCGGTGCCCGGGAACCGGAACCCGATGGAACGGGAGATCGCCGCCAGATCCGGCAGCACCTCGCGGACGACGGGTTCACCACCGGGCTCGATCGTGGCGACCAGGATCAGGGCGGCGCTGGTCAACGGCGCGACGACGGGCTGGGCCGCGACCGGTTCCGGCATGGCGTCGGGCATACGGGGGCTCCATGGGGCGTCAGCGGTACGGAGGTGCAGCAGGATCTCGGGTGGGGCGACAAGAAGGCCCGCTGCTACTTACGCACACGTACGACGACGCCGCACCCCGGGTCACCCGACCGGGCGACGGTGGGCCCGTTCCCCTCATCCACCGGCTCCTCGGCGCACTTGCCGGACGGTCTGACCCTGGTCGGCGAGGACGGACGCCGCCTCGACCCGGTCGAGGCGACGGCCAGGGCGATCTCCCGGCGACGGCGGAGACGACAACCGGGACACCGGCCAGGTGCGACCGGCTCGGAGGAGGCCGGGCGGTGCGTCCGCCAGGAGCGTGGCCATAGGCAGGGCAGCCCGGCCGGCTGAGGCGGACCGCCATCGCCGCCGGGGGCTGCCCCACCAGTTCGCAGGGCCCACGGCCACCCGTGGCAACCCGGTCTCCTCCCGCGACTCCCGTGGCGCCGCCCGCTCAGGGCTCCCGACCGGTCAAGTCCCATCGGCGGTGAACCGGCGCGTACCGCCGTCCGCCCCGCGCGCCGGCTCATCGGCGGAGGGCTGTCGAACGGCGCTCGCCGCCGTGGGCTCGGAGCGCCCGTCGGCGCTCCGTGTATCAGCCGGTTTCGACCTCGGACCGGTCGCCGCCCCAGAGCGTGTGGAAGGAGCCCTCACGGTCCGTACGCCGATACGTGTGCGCGCCGAAGAAATCGCGCTGCCCCTGGGTCAGCGCCGCCGGCAGCCGGTCCGCCCGCAGTCCGTCGTAGTACGAGAGCGCGGCCGCGAAACCCGGCGTCGGCACGCCCTGCCGCACCGCCTCGGCGACCACCACACGCCAGTCGTCCTGAGCCGCGCCGATCTCCGTGGCGAACTGCTCGTCCGAGAGCAGGCTCAGCAGGTCGGGGCGGGTGTCGTAGGCCGCCCGGATCCGGTCCAGGAACGCGGCCCGGATGATGCACCCGGCCCGCCAGATCGCGGCCACCGCCCCGAGGTCGATGTTCCAGTCGTACGCCTCACTGCCTGCCCGGATCTGGTGGAACCCCTGCGTGTACGAGACGATCTTGGACGCGTACAGCGCCTGCTCCACCCGGTCGGCGAAGGCCGGGGCAGCCGATTCGTCGAGCACCGCGGCCGACGGGCCCGCCAGGTCCGTCGCCGCCTCGCGCAGATCCGCGTGGCCGGACAGTGAGCGGGCGAAGACCGCCTCCGCGATACCGGAGACCGGCACCCCGAGATCCAGCGCGATCTGCACCGTCCAGCGGCCCGTGCCCTTCTGCTCCGCCCGGTCCTGCACGATGTCGACGAAGGGCTTTTTGGTAGCCGCGTCGGTGTGGGCGAGCACCTCCGCCGTGATCTCGATCAGATAGGAGTCGAGGCGACCGGTGTTCCAGCCGCGGAACGTCTCGGCGATCTTCGCGGGGGAGTAGCCCGCCACCTTGCGCAGCAGGTCGTAGGCCTCCGCGATCAGCTGCATGTCCGCGTACTCGATGCCGTTGTGGACCATTTTCACGAAGTGCCCGGCCCCGTCGGGACCGATGTGAGTGGTGCACGGGGCGCCGTCCTTCGCCTTGGCGGCGATCTTCTCCAGCAGCGGCCCCAGCGATTCGTACGACTGTGACGAGCCGCCCGGCATGATGCTCGGCCCGTTCAGCGCGCCCTCCTCGCCGCCCGAGATGCCGACGCCCACGAAGTGGATGCCGCGCTCGCGCAGCTCCCGCTCGCGTCGACGGGTGTCCTCGAAGTGCGCGTTGCCGCCGTCGATGACGACGTCGCCCTCCTCCAGGAGCGGCGCGAACTCCTGGATCACGGCATCCGTCGGATCGCCCGCCTTCACCATGATGACCAGCCGTCGCGGACGTTCCAGAGCCGCGACGAACTCCTCCGGGGTACGCGCGGCCACGAAGGCCCCCTCGTCGCCGAACTCCTCGACGAGGGCGTCCGTCTTCGCGGTCGTCCGGTTGTGCACGGCGACCGTGAAGCCGTTGCGGGCGAAGTTGCGGGCGAGATTGCGGCCCATGACCGCGAGTCCTGTGACGCCGATCTGCGCGGTGCCGCTCATCTGTGTGCTCTGCAATCTGTTTGGGGACGCCGGGAGCTTCAGTATGGATACGGGGCAGGGCAACGGCTGTTCACAATGGGCCGTATGGCTCCGTCTGCGCATGGGCCGGTACGAGGCGACGTGGGTGCGGAACGCCCAATACCAGCCGTTCACAACGATCACCGAAAAGCTGCGCGGCCTGCTGATGGGCACCGGGATCGGTAACAGCGGAGTCGTCGCGCTCGCCCGGTGCGTCGGGATGGGCCTGGTCGGCTACCTGTGGGTCCGGTCGGCTATCTGTGGGTCCGGTCGGTCTTCAAGCGCGGCGCCACCCGGCAGGGTCTCTCGTTCGTACCGTCCGTGATGGGTGGCCGGGCTCTGCTCTCTTGTCATCGGCCTTTGTCTGCCCATAAGTTGGGCGCTTGCGACGTGTCCTACTGCCTGTGGGGGAGCCAAGTCATGGCCGCGAACGGACGGCACCGCAGATATCAGCCCAGTCGGCTCAACCGTGCCTCGCTCACGGTCACCGCCGGAGGCGCGGGCATCGCTCTGCCGCTCGTAGCGGCGGCCTCGGCGGGCGCCGCGTCGACGGACGTCTGGGAGAAGGTCGCCGCCTGTGAGTCCACCGGCAACTGGCACATCAACAGCGGCAACGGCTATTTCGGTGGCCTGCAGTTCACCCGCTCGACCTGGGCGGCCTACGGCGGCACGGTGTACGCCCCGCGCGCCGATCTCGCGACCAAGGACCAGCAGATAACCGTTGCGGAGAAAGTGCTCGAAGGGCAGGGGCCCGGTGCCTGGCCGGGCTGCTCGACACGGGCGGGGCTGACGAGTGGCGGTGACGCCCCCGACGTCAACACCCAGTCCGCGCGGACCAGTCGGGTGAAGACGCCCGGGAGGGCCGCCGCCGGAAAACCGGAGACGAAGCGGACGTCCACTCCCGCCACGCCGACCACCGTGCCCGGCAAGCGCGAGTCGTACACCGTTGCCTCGGGCGACTCACTGTCCGCGATCGCGGCGACCGAGCACGTACGGGGCGGCTGGCAGCACCTGTACGCGACGAACCGCAAGGTCGTGGGGGACGACCCGGATCTCATCTTTCCCGGGCAGCGCCTGAGCCTCGATGTGGCCCGGGCACCGAGAACGGATGTCAGGGCGGGCTCGACCGCGAGGACGAAGCCGACGACGAAGCCGAAGGCGACGGCCGCACCGCACGAAAAGACAAAACCGCAGCACCGGACGGCCACGCCGAAGCAGCAAGCGGCCACGTCCCCACACGGAGCAGCGAAACCCCAGCACCAAGCAGCGAAACCCCAGCACCAAGCAGCGAAGCCGCACCACCAGACCGCGAAGCCGAAGTCCCACCCGAAGAAGACCGAGAGCCAAAAGCAGGAGCGGGCGGAGAAGCACGCCGGCCTCGTCGCGCCGGTCGCGGCGGGTATCGGCACCCCGTACCACCAGGCCGGCTCCTGGGCCAGCGGCTACCACACCGGTGTCGACTTCCCCGTTCCGACCGGTACGACGGTGAAGGCGGTCGACTCCGGCACGGTCGTCTCGGCGGGCTGGGGCGGAGCGTACGGATACCAGATCGTCATCCGGCACAGTGACGGCAAGTACAGCCAGTACGCGCACCTGTCCGCGCTTCACGTACGCGAGGGCCGGCACGTCTCAGCGGGCCAGCGGATTGCCCGCTCGGGCTCCACCGGGAACGTCACGGGTCCGCACCTGCACTTCGAGATCCGCACCGGCCCCGGCTACGGCTCGGACGTCGACCCGCTGGCCTACCTCAGGGCGGGCGGCGTCAGCGTCTGAACCGCGCTCGGCGGTCCGGCGGCGTCATCGGCTGCGTCGGACCCCGTGGACGGCACACCGTCCCGCCGTGCGGGGCGGGTATGCGACGGCCGCCCGGGCCCGAACTCCACCTGCCCGAGCCGGCGCTTCAACGGCCTGAGCAGGGGCAGCGCAGGGGCCACCGAGAAGGCCTCCGCGACGATTTCGTCGGCCGCCGCGAGCCTCGCGGCTGTCGCCGCCGGTATGGCGGTGGCGGGCTCGAGGGGAGTGACAACCGTCCGCGTCCCAGCCGTCAGGTGCAGACCGGCTGCCGGCTCCACGGCGTCGTCGGCGCCCGGCTCCCCGTCCCGGCCCACCGCGTGTGTCCTGTCCCCCGCAACGACCGGGTGCGCGCTTCCCGCACTCCGCCCGGCGAGGTGCTCCGCACCCAGCCGCTCCGTCGTGAGCAGGATCAGCCCGCCCGCGGCGACCACCCCGCACGCCAGCGCGAGCATGGTGCCTGCCGTGCCGTGCCGGAACTCCTCGTCGAACATGGTGATGCCGACGGCGGCGGCTATCACAGGGTTCACCACGGTCACCGTGGCCAGCGGCGCGGTCAGCCCGGCACCCCGGTACGCGATCTGGGACAGCAGCAGCCCGGCGGCCGCGAACGTCGCTATCGCCAGCAGTGCCGGCATCCCGGCCCCCGCGTCGCCGGACGTCCACTGCACCGCGACTGTCTTCGTGAAGACCGAAGCGATACCGAAAGCCACACCCGCCGCCCCTGCCACGATCACGCTCCGCACCACCGGCCTGTGCACACCTTTGGAGACGAGGAAGAGCGCCGCGACCCCACAGAGCGTCACCCCGGCGAGCATCAGCTGATCCGGGCCGCTCAGCGACCGCGACTCTCCGTCCCCGGTGAGCGCGAGCAGGCCCGCCAGACCGACGGTCGCCATGATCGCGCCGCGCCATGCGGTGGCCCGTGCCCGGCGGCGTACGAAGAGCGCCGCCATCGGCAGGGCGAAGACGATGGTCAGCGCGCCGAGCGGCTGGACGAGACTGAGCGGACCGTAGGCCAGCGCCACGACATGCAGCACCGCGCCCGTCCCGTTCAGCGCCACGGCGCCCCACCAGACGCGGTTACGCAAGGGTGCGAGCGAGCGGCCGTCGCCGGCCGCGGCCACGCGCTCCTGGACGATCGCCCCGGCCGCGTAGGCGACCGCGGAGACCAGTGACAGAAGCACGGACAGCGCAAGGGAACTCATGTACACCACGATGTCCCTCCGAGGCAGCCGTGTCGTCGTCCTTGAGGCGGCGATCCGTCGTACTGCCTTGGTAGTACGGCAGTGGTCCCGGGGTCCTCCTACCGACGGTAGTCCTCCCTCCTGAGGACTCCGAGTCGATCACCGGGAGGGGATACGGTGAATGTCGAGTCGCGCGGCTCGCGGCACTCCGGTATGCCCGCGATCCGGCGAGGTCACCGGTCGTGACGGCCGCGGAATCGAGAGGGAGCAGCGCGATGGACGAGCCCGCAGGACCCTCGATGGGTGGGTTCTTCGCCCTGCGCACCACGACACCGCCCGAGGGTGCGCATCGCCCGCTGGCCCTGCTGTACGCGGGGGAGTCCGCACCCCTCACAGCCCGCATCGACACGGTCGCCGACCGGCTCCGTACTTCCGAGCGCAGAGTCGCCGCCTCTGTCGCACACCTGGGGCTGGCCGCCCGCCTCTGGTCGGTCGCGCTCGGCCCGGCGGTCCTGACGGGACGCTTCCCCGGTCTCTCGCCCGAGGCCCTGCACTGGGACCCGCGGCACACCGCCCCGGACGATCTGTGGCTGAGCGCCTCCGAAACGCTGCCGGCCACCGCCGACCGGATCCGGGAGGCCGTCCAGTTCGGCCACCTCGTGCCCCTCGCCGAGGCGATCCAACGGGACGGCCCCCTGGCGAACCGGCTGTTGTGGGGCAACGCGGCGTCGGCGCTGGCAGGAGCCCTGCGTGAACTGGTCGCCTGGGCACTGAGCCACGACCGCCCCGACGTGTCCGTACGGGCCCGCGCACTGGTCGCCGAACTGTTCGACCACCCGGACCTGCGGAACACCGGAGCCCCGCACGACACGGCGTTCCGTCGCCGCAGTTGCTGCCTGTACTACCGCTGCCCGGCCGGTGGTCTGTGCGGCGACTGCGTCTTTGAGAGCGTCTGACACGCGGACGCACCGGTACCGGGTGCGAGGCCGGGTCATCCGCCGGGCACCACCTCGACGGACCCGATGTACTCCTGGGTCTCCTCGTCCGGGAGCCGGACGGCCTGGGCCCAGAAGTAGATCACCAGGCTGAACGCCGCGATGAGCGCGATGTCCCACCACAGCGGGAGGGCATCCGTCGCACCGCAGGAAGCCGTGGATGCCGGGCCCGTGCTGCAGAATCCACCTTGCCAGGAGATCAGGCCCATGCCCACGAGGTAGACCGGCAGCCACTGCGCGGACCACCAGTCCATGTGCGGCACCCTGGGGTTGAGCTTGAGCAGCGCGGAGCCGCCCAGAAGCAGATAACCCAGCACGATGGCCGCACCGAGGCGCCACAGGGTGTCCCAGCCCGCCCAGTAGATGATCAGGTTCGAGACGATGAAGGCCACGGGTGCCCAGAACATCCCGCCGGGCAACCGGTACGGACGAGGCCGGTCCGGGTCCTGCTTGCGCAGGCACCCGAAGGCGAGCGGTGCCCCCGCGTACATCAGCACACTCGCGGACGTGACGAAGCCGACCAGCTTCTGCCACGTGGGGAACGGCAGGAACACGATGAGCCCGACCACGAACGCGAAGAGCAGGCTGAACCACGGGACGCCGCGCTTGGTGGTGCGCTCGAAGACCGCCGGGACGTAGCCGTTGCGGGACAGGCCGTAGGAGACCCGGGAGGTGGCGGTCGTGTAGATCAGGCCCGTACCGGACGGTGACACGACCGCGTCGATGTACAGCAGCGTGGCGAGCCAGCCGAGTCCGACGGAGGTGGCGAGCCCGGCGAACGGGCCGGCCTTTCCACTGAAGGAGAGGTCGGCCCAGCCGTGGGCGAACGCGGTGTGCGGCAGCGCGGCGATGAAGACCACCTGAAGCGCCACGTAGACGAGGACGCCGATGAGGATGGAGCCGATGACCGCCCGCGGGATGTCCCTGGCCGGATCACGGCTCTCGCCCGCCAACTGGTCGGCCTGCTCGAAGCCGAGCAGCGCGAAGATGATGCCGCTGGTGCTGATGGCGGAGAGCACGCCCTTGGCGCCGAAGGGGGCGAAGCCCTGGTAGCCGAAGTTGCTGCCGTGAAAGGTGGTGGCGGCCAGCACGATGATGGTGAAGACGGGGACCGCCACCTTCCACCACGTCGCCACGCTGTTGGTGTGTGCGAGCCATTTGATGCCGAAGAAATTGACGACGACGAAGAACGCCATGAACGCGACGGCCAGCCCGTACCCCGCGGGTGTCAGGTGATTCTTGCCGGTCTGCACCCAAGGGGCGTGGACGCTGAGGTAGTCCAGCGACGCCATGACCTCGATCGGCGCCACGGTGACGGCCTGCAGCCACGAGAACCATCCGAAGGACGCACCGGCGGCACTGCCGAAGGCATAGTGCGGAAAGCGGGCGGTGCCGCCTGCGACCGGGTACATGGCCCCCAGTTCGGCGTGCACGAATGCCAGCACGATGATGGCGAGCGCCCCGATGCCCCAGGAGATGAGTGCCGCCGTGCCGGCCGCCTGAGCGGCGAACAGCGCGCCGAACAGCCAGCCGGACCCGATGATGGACCCCTCCGACGTCCAGATGAGACCGATCAGCCCGATTTCCCGCTTGAGGCCCGGATTCGTGGGCGCCGTGGGTGCGACCGGCTTGGACATCTGCATGCTGGATGCACCCCTTGTTCCGGTGGGGGATGAGGCGTGAGGTGTCTGTCCGTATCCACGGGACCTCAACTAGATGCCCGATCCGTGCGAATCGTTCCCGGAGCACGGGGAAGTTGCGCCAGTCGGGTCGCGTACGAAGTAGCTGCCCGATCGCGGGGCCGGATGGCCGACGCGTACGGACCGGACGCCGCGGCAACAGTTCTCCCCGGACACCGGCCACACGACCGGGTGGCCGACCG
>NZ_JBHVFF010000173.1:0-18371 GCF_042801895.1 Streptomyces sp. NPDC057543
CCCCCGTCCGTGGCGGGGTGCCCGGCCCGTACGGAACCGGAAGTGCCGAAAGCGTCAGGTCAGCGCTTGATCTCCTTGATCTTGAGCATCCGCGTGATGACCTTGTCCAGCTCGGCGTCGTCGAAGACGTTCTTCCAGTCGTCGCGGACGATCGACTCGCGGCCGTAGTCCATCGCGATCAGGCACGCGTCGGAGAACGGGTTCGAGCCCTTGAGGGTGTTGGCCAGCGCCACCTGGGTGTGGCCCAGCAGCATCGCGCGGGCGGCCTTCTCCGGGACGCCCACCGTGTGGACGGTCTCGTGGAGGGCCTCGGTCAGCAGGGCGCCGATCATGCAGGCGATCGTCTCGACGAGGGTCGGCTCCAGGACGGCGAGCTGCTTGACGGTCACCCAGTGGACCTCGACGACCGGGGCGTACATCGTGGAGATGACGGCCTCGGCCAGCTCCTGGGCCTTCGGGTCGGCGGCCTCGGCGGCGGGCTCGAAGGACGCGACGACCTCCTGCGGGGCGGCGATGCCGCCGAAGGTGTCGGCCCACTCCTCCTTCGTCGTGCGCTCCAGGAACACCGACGGGTGGCAGGGGTGCGCCACCGCG
The DNA here is from genome assembly GCF_042801895.1 of Streptomyces sp. NPDC057543. Taxonomy (NCBI): domain Bacteria; kingdom Bacillati; phylum Actinomycetota; class Actinomycetes; order Kitasatosporales; family Streptomycetaceae; genus Streptomyces; species Streptomyces sp. NPDC057543. Next base: position 595 of record NZ_JBHVFF010000173.1, read on the forward strand.
TTGTGCACGTCCGCGCGGCGGGTCAGCAGACCGGCGTACGCGGCGGCCGGGTCCAGGGTCAGCAGGATGGCGCCCGGCTTCATGACCGGGACGAGCTGCTCGGAGACCTTGCCGAGGACGACGTCCGGCACGGCGAGGATCACGACGTCGGCCTGTGCGGCGGCCTCGGCGCCGTCGGTCAGCTCGCGGCCGAGCTCGCGGATCAGCTCCTGGCCCTTCGGCGAGTTCTCGGCGAAGAGGGTGGTGAAGTCGCTCTTGACCAGGTTGTTGGAGACGCGCTGGCCCATCTTGCCGGCGGCCCCGATGACGGCAACGGTGGTGGATGCGGTCGTGGTTTCGGTGGCCATTACTTGCTCCTCATAAGGGTGTTGATGCTGTGCCGGGTCCACTGGTCCTCCAGGCGGGCGGTCTCGGTGAAATCGCCCTGCCAGGGGAGCCAGTGCTCCACGATCTGGTTGATGCCCTTCTCGGACGGCCGGACCTGGTCGATCATGTGGTCGTAGTCGAGGAGGCCCTCGCCGAGAAGACAGCCGGCGAAGGTGAAGCCGACCCAGCCGTCACGGCGGGAGAACGAGAAGTCCTTGACGTGGATGTTCACCACGTAGGGGGCGGTGGCGTCGACGACGTCCACCGGGCGTTCGAGGCGGGCGACGCTGTTGCCCGGGTCGAGCACGACGCCCAGGTACGGGCTGTCCACACCGCGTACGACGGACAGCAGGTCGTCGGTGGAGACCTGCTCGTACGTCTCCAGGCCGAGCGTCACGCCAGCCGCAGCGTACGCGGGGACGGCCTCGCGCAGCAGGGCGGTCGCCTCCGGCACGGAAGGCCGGTGGTCCGCCGTGTTCAGCATCGAGCGGACCAGGGTGACGCCCAGGCGCCGCGCGATGCGAAGGTAATCGGCCAGGTGGCCGGGACGCACGCCGCGCGTGCCCAGTTCCAGCGTGATGCCGTACTCGGTCGCCGTGGCGCGTACCGCGTCCAGCTGGGCGTCGTCGAACGTCTCGATCGGTGGGTAGTCGCAGATCTGGAAGACCTCGCCGCCCAAGTCCCGTGTCTGCGCCAGCATGTCGTGCACGGTGAGTGGCTTCGGGGCCTTCTCGGAAATCCGCCAGAAGAAGGCGTACGTGCTCAGTCCGTAGGCCATCAGCCCTCCCCTTCCGGGGAGTTGGCAGCGGCGGGGGCGGTAGCGGGGGCGTGCAGGGCCATCGCCTCGTCGAGGATCTGCTCCACCGCCGCCGGGTCGTGGGCGAAGCGGCCCAGGAACAGTCCGCCGACGCCTGTGCCCAGCTCGGTCAGCAGACCGGGGCCCGCGCTGCCTCCGTAGATCACCCGGCTGCCGGTGAGGGCGGGTTGTGTGGCCAGCCACGCCGTCAGGGCCTCGCACACCGTGCGGATGTGCTCGGGGGACGCCGGTTCCGGAGCGCCGATCGCCCACTGCGGCTCGTACGCGATGACGACCGGGGCGGGCGCGCCGTCGTGGGCGGCCGTGGCCAGGATGCGCGCCGCCTCCGCGACCGTGCGGGCCGCCGCCTCGGCGGGGGCGACCGGGTCGAGCTCGCCGACGCAGAGGACCGGGGTGAGGCCGTTGCGCAGGGCGGCCGCCGTCTTCGCGGCCACCACCGTGTCGCCCTCGCCGAAGAGACGGCGGCGCTCGGCGTGCCCGACCTCGGCGTAGCTCGCGCCGATCTCCTTCAGGTGGGTACCGCTGACCTCGCCCGTGTACGGGCCGGTGTCCTCGGTCGCCAGGTCCTGCGCCCCGGTCCGTACCTCCGTACCGGCGAGGATGCCGGCCACCGGGACGATCGCGGGGAACGCGGGCAGCACGAACAGCTCGGCGGTGCCGCTGGTCACGGCGGGGTGGCGGGCGGCCGTCTCGGCGATCCGGCGCGCCCAGTTCAGGGTCTCGTGGTGGCCGAAGTACATCTTCAGGCTCACCCCGATCGTGACCCGGGGGTGGTTCTGCGAAGCGGCGGGCATCAGGCTGCGGCTTCCTGCTGGTTCTCGTAGTCGTTCATCAGGGCGACCTTGGCGGCCGACGCCGACGTCTCGTCGAAGCGGTACGTCAGCCACTCGGCGGCCAGCCGGCGGGCCAGCTCCAGGCCGACGACCCGCTGGCCGAAGGTGAGGACCTGGGCGTTGTTGGAGAGGACCGCGCGCTCGACGGAGAACGAGTCGTGGGCGGTGACGGCCCGGATGCCCTTGACCTTGTTGGCGGCGATGGCGACCCCGAGGCCGGTGCCGCAGACCAGCAGGGCGCGGTCCGCCTCGCCGCGCGCGACCATTTCCGCCGCGGCGATGGCGACCTTCGGGTACGCGGTGTGCCCGTCGGCGTCGACACCCACATCGGTGACGGTGGCGACGAGGTCGCTGGCTTCCAGGTCCTTCTTGAGGGCTTCCTTGTAGGCGTAACCGGCGTCGTCGGAACCGACGACGATGCGGAGCCTGTCGGACATCGGCTGGTCGGACATCAGTGCTTCTCCAGGGTCGTGGCGAGAACGGGGTGGACTGCGCGGACGATCAGGGCCAGGGAGTGGGCTCCGGCGTCCGGAGTGCCGAGGCTCTTCTCGGCGTGCGGGCGGGCCCGGCCCATGCGCGGGAGCAGATCGGCGGTGGCCGCCGCTGCCGCTTGCGCGGCGCTCGCGGCCGTGTCCCAGGCGGTGGGCAGGGGGTGCCCCTCACCGGTGGCGGTGGTCAGGGCGGCAGCGAACGGGACGAGGACGTCGACCATCGTCTTGTCGCCGACCTCGGCCCCGCCCAGCCGCATGACGCCCGCCGACGCCTCCGCGATCCCGGCGGCGACCACGGAGGCCGTCGGCCGGTCGGTGTCGCCGAGCGCCGTGCCGATCGCCCGCAGGACGACGCCCCACAGAGCGCCGGAGGTGCCGCCCGCCCGGTCGGCCCAGGCGTCGGCGGCCCGGAGGAGAAGGGTGCCGGCGCCCGCTCCCGACTCCTCGGCGCGGACCGCTGCTTCGTACGCGCCCGTGGTGCCCCGCTGCATGCCGATGCCGTGGTCGCCGTCACCGGCGACCGCGTCGATCCGGCCCAGCTCCTCGGCGTGCGTGTCGACGGTGTCCTTGAGGGTGCGCAGGGCGGCGAGGACGGTACGGGCTGCCGCGCGGGACTCGTCCGTGGCGGCCGGGACGGTGTCGTCGGCGGCCTGTTCCTCGGTGTCGGCCGTGACGAGGTCCGCCGCCTCGACGACGCCCTTGCGGTACGCGGGGGCGTCCGCCGGGGCCGTCCACAGCGGCTCCAGTTCATCGGTCAGCCAGCACAGGGTGAGCGAGACGCCCGCCATGTCGAAGCTGGTCACCAGCTCACCGACTTCCGGGTCGACGGCCTGCACCCCGGCCTCGGCGAGGAGTTGGGCGACCCGGCGGTAGACGACGAACAGTTCCTCGTACTTCACCGAGCCGAGCCCGTTGAGGATGACGGCCGCGCGCTGTCCGCGCGGGCTGTCCACGCCCTCGGGAAGTTCGCCGAGCACGGTCTCCACCAGCAGCTCGGCCGCCCCGTCGGCGGTCGGGACGGACTGCTCGCCCATGCCGGGCTCGCCGTGGATGCCGAGGCCGACGGCCATCCGGCCTTCGGGGACGGTGAACAGCGGGTGATCGGCGCCCGGCAGCGTGCAGCCGGAGAACGCGACCCCGAACGAGCGGGTGCGGGCATTGGCCAGCTCGGCGATACGGGTCACCTCGGCCAGATCGTGCCCGGCCTCGGCGGCGGCGGCCGCCGCCTTGAAGACCACCAGGTCACCGGCGACCCCGCGGCGCTTGTGGGCCTCGGCCGGGGAGGCGCTGGACATGTCGTCGGTGACGCCGAGCGTGCGGGCGGGTATGCCCTCGGCGGTCAGTTGCTCGGCGGCCTGCCCGAAGTGGAGGACGTCGCCCGCGTAGTTCCCGTACGCGAGGAGGACACCGCCACCGGTCTGGGCGGCCTTCGCGACCTGGTGGACCTGGTGGGCGGAGGGCGAGGCGAAGACGTTGCCGACCGCGGCGCCGTGTGCGAGGCCCTGGCCGACCAGTCCGGAGAAGGCCGGGTAGTGGCCGGAGCCGCCGCCCACGACGACGGCGACCTGACCGGGGGCGGTGCGGGTCGCGCGGACCACACCGCCGGGGACCTTGCGGACCCGGCGCGGGTGGGCGGCGACGAAGCCTTCGAGCGCCTCGTCGGCGAAGGTGGCGGGGTCGTTGAACAGGCGGGTCATCAGTGGGCCTCCACGAGGGACCGGCCCCGGCCCGCGTCCTGGCCCTTGGACCGGTTCGCGAGCCACAGCATCAGCGCGGCGGACATGAGCATGAAGGCGCCGACCAGGAACAGCGGCAGGTAGTAGTCGCCGCTGAAGTCCTTCAGCCAGCCGGTGACGTATCCGGCGGCGAAACCGGCCACGTTGCCCGCGGTGTTGATCAGTGCGATACCGGCCGCCGCGGCGGCGCCCGTGAGGAACTGCGACGGCACCGACCAGAAGACCGGCAGCGCGGCGAAGATCGCGCACGCGGTGATCGTGATGACCGCGACGGTGGCGGCGGGCGAACCCATGTAGAGGGCGATCGGGATGGAGACGCCGCCGACGACGGCCGGGCCCGCGATGTGCCACTTGCCGACGCCGTGCTTGGTGGCGTGCCGCGACCAGAAGAACAGGACGATCGCGGCCGGGAGGTACGGGATGGCCGTGATCAGGGCCTTGTCCATGACGCTGAACGAGGTGTCGAACTGCTCCTGGAAGCCGTTGATGATCGTCGGCAGGAAGAACGCCAGGGCGTACAGGCCGTAGATGAAGCCGAAGTAGATCAGTGCCAGGGTCCAGACGCGGCTGTTGGTGAAGGCGGCCTTCAGGGCCTCGCGACCGTGGTTCGTCTTCTCGTCCGCCCCGGTCTTCGTGGCGTTCTCGGCGGCCAGTTCGGCGGTCAGCCACTCCTTCTCGGGGGCCGTCAGCCACTTCGCGTCGGCCGGCCGGTCGATCAGGTAGAACCAGGCGATGATCCCGAGCAGGATCGCCGGGATGGACACGCCGAGGAACATCACGCGCCAGCCTTCGAGGCCGAAGAGCCCGTGCTGGTTGATGAACCAGCCGGCCAGCGGGGCGCCGATCACGGTGGTCAGCGGCTGGGCGAGGTAGAAGAGGCCGAGCACCTTCGTACGGTGCCGGGAGGGCACCCACTGGCTCAGGAAGAGGATCGCGCCGGGGAAGAAACCGGCCTCGGCGACACCGAGCAGGAACCGCAGCGTGTAGAGCTGCTCGCTGTTCTGCACCCAGGTGAACAGCAGCGCGACGATGCCCCAGGTCACCATGATCCGGGCCAGCCAGCGGCGGGCACCGAACTTGTGCAGCGCCATGTTGCTGGGCACTTCGAGAATGATGTAGCCGATGAAGAAGACGCCGGAGGCGAAGCCGAACTGCGCCGCGGTGAGCGCGAGGTCCTGGCCCATTCCGTTCGGCTCGGCGAAGGAGACCGCCGTCCGGTCCAGATAGTTCACGAAGAACATCAGGGCCACGAACGGGACGAGCCGGATCGAGACCTTCTTGATGGCCGATCTCTCGACGGCTGATCTCTCGGCTGAATGCGCGGTGGCGCCCATGGAGACTCCTCGGTTCCCGGACCGCTTTGTCCGGCTCTATGTCACATGGCGACAAAGGGGGGATAGGGGAGAAACGCCCATGTCCGACCCGCTGACAGCACACACGCTAGCCCTGAATCCAAAATTGGTCACCAATTAACCAAAGTGACGTACGTCGCTCCGGCGAGCGGGTTGATATGGCCGATGAGCGGCGCTACCGTGCTCCCGGCCCAGCCGGACGCGGCGACGTCTGATGTACTTGGCGACGTGTCCACGCAGCCCGAAGAGCCCGATTCCACGCAGTCCGAAGTGCCCGATCTGACGTCGCTTCTGCGCCCTGTCGTGCGTGAGTCCTCGGTCAGCGAGGTGGCCAAGCGGCTCCTCGACCACCTCTCCGAGGGCAATCTGAAGCCGGGAACACGGCTGCCCGCCGAACGGCAGCTCGCCGACGCGCTCGGGGTCGCGCGCTCCAGCGTGCGCGGGGCGCTCTCCGCGCTGGACGTGCTGGGCATCATCGAGATCCGGCCGGGGTCGGGTTCGTACGTGCGCGAAGGGACGTCGGAGTTCCTGCCGCGGGCGATCAACTGGGGGCTGATGCTCGGTCAGCGGCGCACCCAGGACCTGGTGGAGGTCCGTACGTTCATGGAGGGCATGTCGGCGCGGCTCGCCGCGGACCGGGCCTCCGCGGAGGACGTCGAACGGCTCGCCGGCCACCTGGAACGGATGCGGGAGGCGGGAACGGACGTCAAGGCGTTCATCGACGCCGACATCGCGTTCCACCTGGAGACGGCGAACATCGCCCGCAATACCGTGCTGAGCGACATCCTGCACTCGATCCGGGCGCTGCTCCAGGTGTGGATGGAGCGGGCCGGGGACATCGAGGGCACGGTGAGCGGCACGCTCCATGAGCACGGGGCGGTGCTCGACGCGATCCGGGCCGGCGACCCGGAGGCGGCCGACGCGGCCATGGCGGAGCACATGCGGCTGGCGAGCGAGCGGCTGAACCTGTCGCTCCGCGAGGACCGGCCGAACTAGGGTCTTCGTTCGGATCGGGCCGGATCAGGGTGTCGGAGCACGCGAGCCCGCCGTGATCCACACGAGAGGCTCTGGGGCGGGCTGCCCGTACGGGCACTTCCGGTCCGGGGTGTCCTGGTCAGCGGAGTCCCCGGATATGGGGCGCGGGCCTCGCTCGTATGCTCGCTCCATGACCGATCCTCAGCGCGGACGCCCGACCACCAACTCCATGCGGCGGGCCCTCAAGCGGGCCCGCGACGGTGTCGCCCTCGATGTGGCCGAGGCCGCCGTTCTGCTCCAGGCGCGCGGCGACGAGTTGACGGATCTCGCGGCCTCGGCCGCCCGGGTGCGCGACGCCGGGCTCGAAGCCGCGGGCAGGCCGGGTGTCATCACGTACTCCCGCAAGGTCTTCATCCCGCTGACCCGGCTCTGCCGCGACAAGTGCCACTACTGCACCTTCGTCACCGTCCCCGGCAAGCTCCGGCGCGCCGGTCACGGGATGTTCCTGTCGCCCGACGAGGTGCTGGCCATCGCCCGCGAAGGCGCCGCCATGGGCTGCAAGGAAGCGCTGTTCACACTCGGCGACCGGCCCGAGGACCGCTGGCCCGAGGCGCGGGAATGGCTGGAGGCCGAGGGGTACGACGACACCCTCGCGTACGTACGCGCCATGGCGATCCGGGTCCTGGAGGAGACCGGCCTCCTCCCGCACCTCAACCCGGGCGTGCTGACCTGGACCGACCTCCAGCGGCTCAAGCCCGTCGCCCCGTCCATGGGCATGATGCTGGAGACGACCGCCACCCGTCTGTGGTCCGAACCGGGCGGCCCGCACCACGGCTCCCCGGACAAGGAACCGGCCGTGCGTCTGCGCGTCCTCGAGGACGCGGGCCGCTCCAACGTTCCGTTCACCACCGGCATCCTGATCGGGATCGGCGAATCGTACGAGGAGCGCGCCGACTCCCTCTTCGCGCTGCGCAAGACCGCCCGCGCCTACCACGGCATCCAGGAAGTCATCGTCCAGAACTTCCGCGCCAAGCCGGACACGGCGATGCGCGGCATGCCGGACGCCGAGCTGGAGGAACTGGCGGCGGCCATCGCCGTCGCCCGGCACATCCTCGGCCCGTCCGCGCGGATCCAGGCCCCGCCGAACCTCGTCGACGCCGAGTACGCGCTGCTCATCGGCGCGGGCATCGACGACTGGGGCGGCGTCTCCCCGCTCACCCCCGACCACGTGAACCCCGAACGCCCCTGGCCCCACATCGACGAACTGGCCGCGAAGACCGCCGAGTCGGGCTTCACGCTCCGCGAACGCCTCACCATCTACCCGGAGTTCATCCAGCGCGGCGAGCCCTGGCTCGATCCCCGCCTCCTCCCGCACGTCCGCGCCCTCGCCGACCCGGAGACGGGGCTGGCCCGCGAAGGCGCGATCCCCGCCGGCCTGCCCTGGCAGGAACCCGACGAGGAGTTCGGCGCCACCGGCCGTACCGACCTGCACCGCACCATCGACACCGAGGGTCGTACCGGCGACCGCCGCGAGGACTTCGACGAGGTGTACGGGGACTGGGAGGCGCTGCGCGAGGCCGCCGCCCCCGGCATGGTCCCGTCCCGCATCGACGCCGACGTGCGCCAGGCACTCGGCCAGGCCGCCGACGACCCGACGAAGCTCAACGACGACCAGGCGCTCGCCCTGCTCCACGCGGACGGCCCGGCGCTCGACGAACTCTGCCGGATCGCGGACGCCCTGCGCCGTGACTTGGTCGGCGACGACGTCACGTACATCGTCACCAGGAACATCAACTTCACCAACGTCTGCTACACCGGCTGCCGTTTCTGCGCCTTCGCCCAGCGGCGCACCGACGCCGACGCGTACACCCTCTCCCTGGACCAGGTCGCGGACCGGGCCGCGCAGGCGTGGGACGTCGGCGCGGTCGAGGTCTGCATGCAGGGCGGCATCCACCCGGACCTGCCCGGTACCGCGTACTTCGACATCGCACGGGCGGTGAAGGAACGCGTCCCCGGCATGCACGTGCACGCCTTCTCGCCGATGGAGGTCGTCAACGGGGCGACCCGCACCGGCATGTCCATCCGCGACTGGCTGACCGCCGCGAAGGAGGCCGGGCTCGGCTCGATCCCCGGCACGGCGGCCGAGATCCTGGACGACGAGGTCCGGTGGGTCCTCACCAAGGGCAAGCTGCCGACGGCGACCTGGCTGGAGGTCATCAGGACCGCCCACGAGGTGGGCCTGCGCTCCTCCTCCACGATGATGTACGGCCATGTCGACCAGCCCCGCCACTGGCTCGGCCACCTGCGGACCCTGGCCGACCTCCAGCAGGAGACCGGCGGCTTCACGGAGTTCGTCACGCTCCCGTTCATCCACACCAACGCCCCGGTCTACCTGGCCGGCATCGCCCGCCCCGGCCCGACCGACCGCGACAACCGGGCCGTCACCGCCATGGCCCGGCTGCTGCTCCACCCGCACATCACCAACATCCAGACCAGCTGGGTGAAGCTCGGCACGGAGGGCGCGGCCGAGATGCTGCGCTCGGGCGCCAACGACCTGGGCGGCACGCTGATGGAGGAGACCATCTCGCGTATGGCGGGCTCCAGTTACGGTTCGTACCGCTCCATCCAGGACCTGATCGCGATCGCGGAACTCGCGGGCCGCCCGGCGAAGCCGCGTACGACGCTGTACGGGGAGGTCCCCGAGGAGCGGGTGGCGGCGGCCGCCGCGTCCGACGGACACCTTCCGGAACTGCTGCCGGTGCTGCCGAACTGATGGTGTGCCGGCCCCGGTGGGCCCTGCCGACCCCGCCGGGTGCCGGGACGCTCAGGCAGGTTCGGTGACGCCGGCGAGGAAGCCGCGCATCAGGTCGGCCACGGTGCGCAGCCGGCTCTCCAGCAGGAAGTGGCCGCCGGACAGGAGATGCACCCGGGCCGTCGGCAGGTCGCGGTGGAAGGCCTCCGCGCCGGCCGGGCCGAAGACCTCGTCGTTGCGCCCCCAGACGGCGAGCAGGGGTACCTGGCTGGTGCGGAAGTACTCCTGCACCGCCGGGTACTGACGTACGTTGGAGGGGTAGTCGGCGTAGAGCCTGAGCTGGATCTCGGGGTTGCCCGGCCGGTTGACCATCGCGTGGTCGTGGTGCCAGGTGTCGGGACTGACCACTTCGGGGTCCGCCACGCCGTGGACGTACTGCCAGCGGATCATGTCGAGGTCCAGGCTCCGGCGCAGCGGCCGGGCCAGCGATTCGTCGTCCTGGTCTCGGGCGTACGCCCACAGCGGATCCCAGAAGGAGGGGACGAAGCCCTCCTCGTAGGCGTTTCCGTTCTGACTGACGATCGCGGTGATCCGGTCAGGGTCGCGCAGGGCGAGCCGCCAGCCCATGGGGGCGCCGTAGTCCTGGACGTACAGGGAGAACGTCCCGATGCCCAGCTCGTCGAGGAACCTGTGCTCCATCTCGGCCAGCGAGTCGAAGGTGTAGTCGAAGGCGTCGGGAGCAGGCGCCGACGAGAACCCGAAGCCGATCATGTCGGGTGCGACGACGTGATAGCGGTCCGACAGGAGCGGGATCAGGCCGCGGAACATGAAGGAGCTGGTGGGCATGCCGTGGAGCAGGACGACGGTCGGCGCCGCAGGGTCACCCGCCTCGCGGTAGAAGATGTCGAGTCCGTCGATCTGCACCGTGCGGTGGTGGACGGTGGCCGGAGCGCAGGAATTCACGGGGTCTCCAAGGCGGGGGAGGCGTTCTGCCGACGCGGCGTGGCGCGGCGGGACGGGGGCGGAACGGCGCGGTGGCGCGAAGGAAGATCCGACCGCCCCGGCGACCGGGCGAGCCCTTTCTGGTCACCGTAGGTGCGGGACCCCGGGCCCGCACCTCGGCGCAAGCGCAGGGGCGACCGGCCTCCCCCGCGAGGGGCGAGCGCATGGGCCCGCCGGGGCTGCGAGGCGTACCGGTCCGCCGGTGGGGCGGGGGGCCGGTGGCGGCGCCTTCGAGTCGTCAGCGGTCAGCTCGCCGGTCTGCGTGACACGCCCCTCCGCCGTGGCGATCACGTCGTCCAGTACGCCCCATGCGCGCCACCACCAACTCGACTGCGGGAAGGACGTGCTGGCGGGCGCGGCGGCGGTGCTGGCGGACGCGACGGCGGGCGGACTCGCGCTGCGGTTCACGCTCACGCGGGTCATCGCGTCGCTGCGGCAGGTGCTGGTCGTCGCGCACAGCCGGGGCGGGCGTCTGCGCGGCTGAGGTGAACGCTGCCAGACTGGTTCTCACGCTCGCAGCCACCCCGCGCCGCCTCTCCCCCTCCGGCAGATCGCCGCGGAGTGCAGACGCGCCGACTTCGTCGGGCGGGCCGCCGAACTGGACCGGGCCGTGGCCCTGTGGCCGGAGTACGCCTGGGCCCACGGCAGCCGGGCCGCAGGGACGAGGCGCTGGCGGACCTGGACCGGGCGCTGGAGCTCGACCCGGGGTACGCCTGGGCCCTGCGCCAACGGGAACGGCTTGCGCAGGACCGTCGGGGCGACGGCTGAGGGGGCAGCCGGCCAGCACATCGGTGTGCCTCCGGAGCCGGTGCGACGGTGAGCCGACCGCTCCCGCCCGCTCCGGACCCGTTACCGACCGGTCAAAAACGACCTGCGGGACGTCCGTCCACATACCCACGCGTACTCGGTTCCGCGTCCTCAACCGATCGTTCCGGTTCGATTACAGTGCTGCGCAGTCGCAGGCGGGCGGTCGACGGGTCGACGGGAGAGGGGCACGGTGAGCACAGGGACCACAGCTGTCTGGGGCCGTGCCGAGCAGCAGGACTTCCGTAGCCGGGTGCGGGGGGCTCTGCTGGGAGGGGCCATCGGCGACGCGCTCGGGGCGGGGGTAGACGCGCTCACGCTCGAAGAGATCCGGGCGGCCCACGGTGCGGACGCCGTCACCGACTTCGTGCCCGCACACGGCGGGCGCGGCACCGTCACCGCCGTCACCCAGCTCAGCCTGTTCACCGTCGACGGGCTGATCCGTGCCCAGGTCCGGCGCGACACCGGCGCCTGGCACCCGCCCACCGATGTGCACCGGGCCCATCTGCGTTGGGCGGCGACCCAGCGCGACTGGGGGCCCGACGAGCGCCGCAAGGACAACGGCTGGCTCGCCCGGCAGGAGTGGCTCTACGCCCGCCGCGCCCCCACCCGGGAATGCCTCACCGGGCTCGGGGACACCACCATGGGCACCCTCGACCAGCCCAAGAACCCCACCGCACGCGACTCGGCGGCCCTCACCCGGTCCGCGCCGTTCGGGCTGCTCGTCGGCTGGGAGCCGCAGCTCGTCCTCCAACTGGCCGTCGAGTGCGCCACGCAGACCCACGGCCACCCCACCGCCCTGCTCTCCGCGGGCGCCTTCGCCGTCATCGTGCACGGGCTGGCCCGCGCCGAGACCCTGGACGGTTCCGTCCAGCACGCGCTGGCACTGCTCGCCGAGCGGCCCGGGCACGAACCGGTCTCCGAAGCGCTGAAGCGGGCCCTCGGTACCGTGCGCCAGGGCATCCCGGGACCGGCCCTGATCGAGTCGCTCGGCGCCACGGACACGGCCGAGGACGTCCTCGCCGTCGCCGTGTACTGCGCCCTGGTCGGCGAGGACATACGGCACGGTCTGCGGCTGGCCGTCAACCACGGCGGTCCTTCCGCGGCCACCGGGGCCCTGTGCGGGGCGCTGCTCGGTGCGCTGCACGGCGAGACCGCGCTGCCGCCGGCCTGGCTCGCGGAGTTGGAGGGGCGCGCAACCCTCCTCGAACTCGCCGACGACTTCGCCATGGAGATGACCCAGGGCCCGGCCCTGCACAGCCCGTCGGCCGCCGCGCCGGGCTGGCTGACCCGCTACCCGCGCGGCTGACACCTGGATGGAGCACGGGCGAGGGCAGGGGTGAGGAAGAGAACGTGGCAGTGAAACGGCTCCCTGTCACGTTCGTATCCGACCCCACCCCACCCCACCCCACCCTGCCCCGCACGCGCACAGCGGCGAGCGTCAGTCCTTCACGCCCTCCGTGACCGCCGCGTCCCCCGGACCGGCCTGAGCCGGCACCGTCGCCCCGGCCGCCGAGCCGTCACCGTCCGAGTTGATCTTCTCGATGATCGCGTCGCGCTCCGGGGTGTCCTCCGGCTTGATGAAGCCGATCACGATGTAGAGGACCAGTGAGATCGCCAGCGGCAGCGCCACCTGGTACTGCAGCGCGACATCCGTCTTCACCGAACCGTCGAAGTCGTAGTTGGTGAAGTAGAACGCCAGCAGCCCCGCCGCCCAGCTGGTGAGCGCCGCCGTCGGGCCCGACCTGTGGAACCTGCGCAGCAGACCCAGCATGAACGGAATCGCGATCGGACCCATCAGACCGGCGACCCACTTGATGACGACGGAGATGATGTCCTTGAACGTCGGCGAGTTGATCTGCGTGGCCAGCGCCATCGACAGGCCGAGGAAGCCGAGCGTGGACAACCGGGCCGCCAGCAGCCCGGCCCGGCTGCTCCAGGTGCGCGCCGCTCTGGAGAAGACCGGGGCGATGTCGCGGGTGAAGACCGCCGCGATGGCGTTGGCGTCCGAGGAGCACATGGCCATCGTGTGCGAGAAGAAGCCGACGACGACCAGGCCCAGCAGACCGTGCGGCAGCAGCTGCTCGGTCATCAGGGCGTAGCTGTCCGAGGCGTCCGGCTTCTGCGCGTGGACCAACAGCGGGGCACACCACATCGGGAAGAACAGGACCGTGGGCCAGACCAGCCACAGCACGGCGGAGAGCCGGGCCGAACGCTTCGCGGCGGCGGCGGAATCCGTGGCCATGTAGCGCTGGGCCTGGTTCCACATGCCGCCGTTGTACTCGAAGGTCTTGATGAAGAGGTACGCCAGCAGGAAGGTCACGGTGTACGGGCCGGCCGTCGGGTCGGTGTGACCCTCGGGCAGCTTGTCCCAGACCGTCCACAGGGTGCTGAAGCCGTCGAGCTTCGCCATGGCCGTGACGAGCATCGCCACCCCGGCGAGGAGCTGGATGACGAACTGCCCCAGCTCCGTGAGCGCGTCCGCCCACAGGCCGCCGACCGTGCAGTAGATGGCGGTGATGCAGCCGGTGATGAAGATGCCCTGGGTGATCGAGATGCCGGTGAAGACGGAGAGGAGGGTGGCGATGGCCGCCCACTTGGCGCCGACGTCGACGATCTTCAGCAGCAGACCGGACCAGGCGAGCGCCTGCTGGGTCTGGATGTTGTAGCGGTTCTTCAGGTATTCGAGCGGGGACGCGACATGCAGCCGCGAGCGCAGTCGGTTGAGCCGGGGTGCGAAGAGCTGGGCGCCGATGCCGATACCGATGGCGATCGGCAGCGACCAGGTCACGAAGGACGTGACGCCGTACTGGTACGCGATACCGGCGTAACCGGTGAACATCACCGCGCTGTAGCCGGACATGTGGTGCGAGATGCCGGACAGCCACCACGGCATCTTGCCGCCGGCCGTGAAGAAGTCGCTGACGTTGTCCACACGCTTGTGGGACCAGAGCCCGATCGCGATCATCACGCCGAAGTAGCCGATGAGCACGACCCAGTCGAGACTGTTCATGTGCCCCCTCCTGGGGTCCGCCTTGTGAACGCGTACGCACTTCGCCGGTACGGCCGCTCAGCGGGGCCCCGTGCGGGAGCGGGGACAACGGGGATTGAACCGCCTGTTCGACCCCTCGGTCAAGGTTTTGCGCGATCAAGAGTGTGAACGCCGATCAGTAAGCCGAACGAATTTGCTTGTTCTTGACTCACGTGGGCGTTGTCGCGAACGTGACGGCGGCCACACGATGAGCGGGCACTTCGTCAGGCTGTACAGACGAGTCGGAAGCATCGAGAAGCGCAGAAAGACCGCACGGGATGCGGGTCCCGCGCGGCCGGGAAGGAGGGCATGAGGGAAGGGCGAGGCGAGACGGAGAAGGGTCGGCCGGTTCCGTGGACCGGCCGGTTTTAACGCATCAGTTCGCCGGCGTTGACCAGCAGGGACTGTCCGGTGATGGCCCGCGCCCGGTCCGAGGCCAGGAACGCGACGGCGTCGGCGACGTCGCCGTCCGTGGCAAGGTCCGGAAGCGCCATGCGCTCGCTGAGCCGGCCGAGGACCTCGGCCTCGGGCACGCCCTCGGTGTGCGCCGTGAACTGGACGTACGCCTGCACCGGCGGCCCCCACATCCAGCCGGGCAGCACCGTGTTCACCCGGATCCGGTGCGGGCCGAACTCCCGCGCCATGGAGTACATCGTCGAGGTGAGCGCCCCCTTCGACGCCGCGTACGCCGCCTGCCGCACCTGGGACGGCGCGGCCACCGAGGACTGCGTGCCGATGACGACCACCGAGCCGCCCCGCTCCTTGAGGCCGGGCAGGCAGGCGCGGGTCATCCGCAGCGTGCCGAGCAGATTGACGTCGACGACCGACTGCCAGGTGGCGAAGTCGGCGTCCTCGATCCCGCCGAAATAGCTGTCCCAGGCGGCGACGTGGACCACCGCGTCGATCCGCCCGAACCGCTCCAGCGCCAGCGCGGCGAGTGCCTCGCACTGCGCCTCGTCCGTGATGTCGGTGGCCAGATGGGCGGTGTGCCGGCCCTCCGGATCGATCTCCGCGGCCGACTTGGCGAGATTCGCCGCGGTACGCGCCCCGAGCACCGCGTTGCCGCCGTCCCGGACGACCGCCGCCGCGACCTGATGTCCAAGTCCGGCGCCCACCCCGGACACGATGACGGACTTCCCCGCGAGCAACATCGGCCATCTCCCGTCTCTGGCAGTTTTTCTGACGGAGCGTCAGAGTAGGGCGCCGACGCGGAGTACGGAAGGGGAACGGCATGAGCGACGAGACACGGAGTGACACCTACGCCGAACTGGCCGCGCTGGGGCCGTACGGAGTCCATCCCGGCCACGCGCTGATCACCATGGTCGAACCGCATCCGGGGCATGAGTACGCGTACAACCGCTGGTACGAGGACGACCACTACTACGCGGGCGCGATGGCGATGCCCTGGATGTTCGCGGGGCGCCGCTGGGTCGCCACCCGGGAGCTGCGGGAACTGCGCTACCCGGAGAAGTCCGCGGTCGCGCAGCCCGTCGGCGCCGGCTGCTATCTGTCCACGTACTGGGTGACGGACGGGCGCTATGACGACCACATGAAGTGGACCGTCGGGATCAACAAGCGGCTGAACCGGGACGGCCGGGTCTACCAGGACCGCACCCATGTGTTCACGTCGTTCCAGGACCACGAGGCGACGGTCTACCGGGACGGCGCCGCTGGGCCGCGGGACTTCCACGCGCTCGACCACCCCTACCGCGGGCTGGTCCTTCAGGTGATCGATGCCGAAGGGGCGGGGGAGCGGGCCGAGTTGCTGGAGTGGCTGCGCTCGCGCCATCTGCCGAAGCGGCTGGGCGGCTCACCGGCGGCGATGGTGACCGTCTTCCGTCCCACGCCGCTGCCGGGCGACCGGATGAGCTATGTGAAGCAGGTCGAGGGCGTCGAGACCCGGCTGACCCTGTTGTGGTTCCTCCAGGAGGACCCGCGGGACTGCTGGGCCGGGCATTTCACCGGGCTCGACGCGGCGGTCGCGGAATCGGGGCTGGGGCGGGTGGAGTTGGTGGCGCCGTTCATCCCGACCGTGCCCGGCACCGATCTGTACGTAGACCGGCTGCGCTGAGAGCCCGGTCGGGCATCGAGCCGCCGGCCCGGCATCGAGCCCCCTCGGCCGGGACGGCGGACCAGTCGAGAGGGCTACCGGCAGCACCGGAATCGATGCTGCGATGCGTGCGGGGGAGGAGGTGCCGGTCAGGCGTCGACGGCGCCCTTGCCGACATCGCGCACGAAGGCGTTCCACGCGGCGGGGACGAACGTGATCGAAGGGCCCTCGGGGGCCTTCGAGTCGCGCACCGCGATTGCCCGCACGAGAGGGGACTTGACTTCGACGCAGGCGCCGTTGCCCCCGGAATACGAAGACTTCGTCCACTTGTCCGTAGCACCCTGACGAATGGCCATGTTCACTCCGGTTCAGAGAGTCGTGTGAAGGACACCAACAGCGTTCCGGTTGGCGTGATCGACGCTACTCGCCAAGTCTCTTGAGTGAAGGGCGCGTTCACTCGACCGGATGGTATATACCACCAAAACCTTCCGCTGCAGGCGGGCGGCGGTGTACCTTACCGCCGCCCCTCCTCGCGGCATCACTTCATTTCTTGCATACCGGACTTTGCGGGCTGTCCGGATTTACGCGCCCGAGCGCCTGGCGTACTGCTTCGCGATGTCGCTGATGAAGTGCCGGGTCTGCTCGACATTCAGTGCCTGTGCCCGTAGGTGCTCGTACATGACGCTGTACCGCTGCACGTCATTGGCCTTCTCCAGATAGAGGTCGCTGGTGACGCCCTCGATGTAGACGACGCTGGAGTCGGCGGCGTCCGGGAATTCGAGAATGGCGTACTGCCCGTTGATGCCCGGGTGTGCGCCCATGTCGAAGGGCAGTACCTGCACGGTGACATGAGGCAGCTGCGACAGCTCGACCAGCTGCTCCAACTGCTCGATCATGACCTGCTTGCCGCCGACCATCCGATGCAGTGCGGACTCGTCGATCACCGCCCAGAGCCGCAGCGGATGCTCCAGGGCGGTGATGCGGTCCTGGCGGCGGGCCCGGACGCTGACGCGCTTGTCGATGTCGCTCGGCGGGGCCTCCGGCAGCGCGCCCCTGATCAGTGCCTCGGCGTAACCACGGGTCTGCAACAGGCCCGGGACCACCTGGGGTTCGTACACCCGCAGCGACTCGGCATCGGTCTCCAGCCCGATGTAGACGCTGTACGGGATGTCGCCGAAGGCGTGCCACCAGCCCTGCTGGCGCGAATCCTTGGCCATCTGCATGAGGGAGTCGACGATCCGGTGATCCTCGACCTCGTACACCCCGCAGAGGTCGCGTACATCGCGCTGGCTGATGGAGCGGCGGCCGTTTTCGAGACGGCTGATCTTCGACTGCGAGACCAGCAGTCGCTCCGCGACCTCCTCGGCCGTCATGCCCTTGAGTTCGCGCAGTCGGCGCAATTCCTGGCCCAACCGGCGTCGCCTGACGGTGGGATTGACGTTGGACGGCACGGAAACGGCACCTCCGGCTATGTAGCTGTGCGTATCTACTGCTGAGCAGATTGCCACCTGAGGCCCCGGCCGCGCTGGGAAATGGTCACACGCAAAGGCGCGGGGCAGCCGTGATTC
>NZ_JBHVFF010000174.1:0-18284 GCF_042801895.1 Streptomyces sp. NPDC057543
GACCGGCCCTACCGGTCCGTCGGACGGGCAGGGCCGGTGGGCTACCGGTCCCCGGGCCGCAGACAGGGCGCCTCCTCGGCCGCGTCGACGGGCCGGACACCGGGCGCCGGTCCCTCGGCCGCGCTCCCGCCCCCGTCGCCTGCCACCGGTCCGCGGGCTGAACTTCCGCCCCCGCCGCGTGCCACCGTTCCGTCGGCCGCACTTGCGCCGCGAGGCTCCTCCACCCGGGCCGCCAGCTCCCCGGCCCAGTCGATCAGTCCGTCGACCCCGATCCCATGGGGCCGGGTAGCACCGAACGCCGTGAGCGCCGCCGCGCCCCGCCGCAACAACCGGGCCCCGCCCGTCGCATTGCCCCGGGCCGCATGCGTCAGCCCGACAGCCAGCTGCGCAAGCCCCCGCCACAACTCCCGTTCCGCCACCGGCCCCGACTTCCACGCGTCCTCGAACACCTCGTGCGCGTGGAACGGCATCCCCGCGTCCAGTAGTCGCTGCGCCTCCCGCAGGGTCTCCTCGGGGGTACGGACCACCCCCTCCGGCTGCCGCTCCACTCCCGGTGTCCCGTACGGCAGCGGGCGTCCCAGCCCGTCACGGGGACGCGCATTGCGCGCCCGGCCCTCCGCGTCGCGATCCCTGCGAGTCTCGTCCACCCCTCGATTGTGCCCCGCACCTGCGGTGAACTGCCCGAACCACTGTCCGCGGACCCCCGCGCGCGACTAGTGTCGACAGGCATCCGCACCACTTTGGGGAGGGTAGGGATGAAGCCGTCCCGGCCGCTGTACGAGCGCGAACCGGAACTCGCCGCTGCCGCACACGCCGTGGCCGCCCTGTGCGGCACCCAGGCAGTCGGCGGGCTGCTCGTCTTCAGCGGCGAGGCGGGCATCGGCAAAACGGCACTGCTCGCCGAGATCCGGGCCATGGCCGCCGACCGCTGCTCGGTCTGCTCCGCACGCGGCGGCGAAACGGTCACATCCGTACCGTTCCACGTCGTACGCCAGCTGCTGCAGCCCGCCCTCGACCAGTTCCCGCCCGACGAGGTGCGGACCCTGTTCGGGCCCTGGTACGAGATCGCCGCGCCCGCACTCGGACTCGCCGAACCGAGCGGTCCCCAGCCGGATCCGCAAGGTGTACGGGACGGCCTCGACTTCGTCGTCTCCCGGCTCGCGTCCCGGCTGAGCCACCGCCCGCTGCTGCTCGTCATCGACGACGCTCACTGGGCGGACGGCGAATCCCTCGCCTGGCTGGCCTCGTTCACCGCCCGCCTCGCCGAACTGCCCGTCCTGGTCGTCCAGGCCCACCGGCCGGAGGAACTGGCGGCGCGGCAGGAGGAGAGCGGATCGGGCGGCGCCAACGCCTCCCAGGTCCGGGTGGCCCTGCGCGCCCTCACCCCGGACGCCACCGCGGAACTGGTCCGCGCGGCCGTCGGCGAACACGCCGACGACCCGTTCTGCCGCGAGGTGTGGGCCGTCACCGGAGGCAACCCCTACGAGGCGGTCGAACTCGTCGCCAAGGTCCAGGACCGCGAACTGGTGCCGCTGGAGGAGTCGGCCGGGCTGCTGCGCGAACTCGGCGCGTCCGCCCGCGGCAGCGGCCTCGTCGCCCGGCTCGAACGGCTCGGCACCAATGCCACCCGGTTCGCCTGGGCCGCCGCCGTCCTCGGCACGGACATCTCGCAGGATCTCGCCGCCACCCTTGCCGGAATGAGCCCCGCCGAGGCCGCCGACTGTACGGCGCGGCTGCGCGAAGCCCGTATCGTCACCGGCTTCGACCCGCTGGAGTTCGTCCACCCGCTGATCGCCACCGCGGTATACCGCTCCATCCCGTCGGCCACCCGCACCGCCTTCCACGGCCGGGCGGCGTGGGCGATCACCCGCGCGGGCCTCGGCCCCGCGGCGGCCTCCCGCCACCTCCTCGAAGTGCACCCGGACAACGACCAGGAACTGGTCGGGCAACTTCGCGAAGCAGCCAGACAACACCTCGCGGTCGGTGCCCCGGAGGCCGCCCGCCGCTGCCTCGAACGGGCCCTGGAAGAACCCCCGAGCCAACGCGTCACGGCCACCCTGCTGTACGAACTGGGCTGCGCCACCCTCCTCAGCTCGCCCGCCACCACCGTCCAGCATCTGCGCGCCGCCCTGGACATGCCCGGGCTCTCCGACGACCAGCGCGTCGACGCCACCTACCGGCTCGCAGCCGCGCATTCCCACAACAACCAGCTGAAGGAAGCGGTGCGTGCCCTCGCCGCGGAGGCCGCGCGCACCGCCCCGGGCCCCGGCCTGATGCGGCTCCAGGCCGCCCACTTCCTCTGGGAGGGCATGCAGGCGTTCGAGGACGACGGACCCGCCCGCTCCGACCGGCTCGCCCGGAACGCCGACCATCTGTCCGGCCGCGACAACGCCGAACGAGCCCTGCTCACCATTCGCGCCTTCGACGCCATGATGCGCGGCGAGAACTCCCAGCTCGTCGTCGACCTCTGCGAACGCGCCCTGGTCGACGGCCATCCCGCACGCGGGCTCGGCTGGACCGATACGGAGTGGGGCTTCGAACTCCCGACGCTCGTCGGCATCACCTACGCCTTCACCGACCAGCTCGACCGGGCCGAGGAACTGTTCGGCGAGGCCGTCCGTGCCTTCGAGATCTCCGGCTGGAGCGGTGCGCACCTGGCGTTCGCGCACACCCTGCTCGGCCTGGTCCACCGCCGTCGCGGCCGGCTCGCCGAGGCGGAGGGCTTCCTCCGCGAAGGACTGCGGCTCGCCGACCGTGTCGGCAGCGGACTGCCCGTCCACTGGGACGCGGCCTGCCTGCTCATCGACACCCTGGTCGCCCGCGGCCGGGTCACCGAGGCCCGCCATATCGCCGACCGCTACGACTTCGGCTCGCCCTACCCCAGCGCGATGGTGCTGCCCGACGCCCCGTGCGTACGCGGCCGGCTGCTGCTGGCCGAAGGCCGTACGAAGGAAGCGGTCACCGAACTCGAAGCGGCCGGTCGGGCCCTCGAACCCCGCGGCAGGTTCAACGGAGTATGGGCTCCCTGGGCGGGCGACCTCGCCCGCGCCCTGGCCGAGGAGGACCCGGACCGCGCCGCCCAACTCGCCGCCTCGGCCCGGGCACATGCCGAACGCTTCGGTACGGACACCGCGATCGGCGAGGCCCTGCGCTGTGTCTCCCTGTTCGCCCGCTCCGAGGAAGCCACGCATCTGCTCGCCGAGTCGGTCCGTCATCTGGAGGCGTCCCCGTCCGCGTACGAACACGCCCTGGCCCTCGTCGACTACGGCATCGCGGTCCGCTCCCCGCGTGAACTCGCCAGGGCGCACAAACTGGCCACCGCATGCGGCGCCGAATCCCTGGCAAACCGCGCCCACCAGGCACGGGCGTCGATCAGGGCCGCGGAGTGAGGTAATGTTTGTCCTGCGCGGCCACCCGGGAACACCGGGAGGAATCGCATCGGGACGTGGCGCAGCTTGGTAGCGCACTTGACTGGGGGTCAAGGGGTCGCAGGTTCAAATCCTGTCGTCCCGACTTGTGTTTTTACAGGTCGCAGGCGGTATCGGAGAAATCCGGTACCGCCTTTCCGTGTTTCTCGGGGACCAGTTGGGGACCACGGGGTCCAGCGGCGCCGTCCTGCTGCCGGCTGGACGGCGAGGGTGAGGGGTGTGCGGATGGGGTTGAGGTGTGCGGTGAGGGCGTGGCCGGCGTCGGTGATCTGGGCCATGTCGGGGCGGAGGTAGCGCTGGTCGTGAGGAGGGAGCCGTGGCCGGCGATTTTGCGCAGGCCGTGGGCGGGGACGCCGATGTCGGCGAACCAGGTGAGTCCTGTGTGCCGGTGGTCGTGGCGGCGCAGGTGTTCGTAGCCGAGCTTGGTGACCACGTCGTCCCGGGTGGGTCGCGTCGCGCAGGACCGCAGTGGAGATTCCCGCCATCTCCACAATTTCCATGTGAGGCGAAGGCCTCGCGGTGCTGGTGGCAGCACCTTCGCCGTGTTCGGCGCTGATACCGGCGAGGCGGTCTGTTGCGCGCTGTGGTTCTCCGGGATGCTCCTGTGGCATGAGGAGACCCTTGAGAGACGTAGTGTCCCGTCAGCGTGTCTGGATCTGGCCCGCCCTGATCGGGCTCACCGCCACGCTCACCTGGAGTTCCCCGGCCGGGGCGGACGGCGACCGGTCCGGGCTGCCGGAAGCCATCGAGACGATTCTGGGCGATGCCCGGATGGAAGGCGGCGCCGCGAGCGTGGTGATCGCCGACGCCGCCAGCGGCGATGTGCTGTACGAGCGGCAGCCGACCGGGCGGCTGACGCCCGCCTCCAACACCAAGCTGACGACCGCGGCCGCCGCCCTGGAGCTGCTCGGGCCCGACTACCGGTTCACCACCGACGCGCTCGCCGACGGCAAGCGGAGCGGATCCGTGCTGCACGGGGATCTGTATCTGCGCGGCACCGGCGACCCGACCACGCTCGCCGCAGACTACGACCGGCTGGCCGCCGACGTCGCCGCGGCCGGAATCAAGCGGGTCACCGGGCGGCTCGTCGCCGACGACACCCGGTTCGACAGCGAGCGGCTCGGCACCTCCTGGGCGGCCGACGACGAATCGGCGTACTACTCCGCGCAGATCTCCCCGCTCAATGTCGCCCCCGACACCGACTACGACGCCGGCACCGTCGTCGTCGAGGCGGCGCCGGGCGCGAAGCCCGGAGACACGCCGAAGGTGACGCTCACGCCGAAGACCGACTACGTCGATGTGGAGTTGCGGGCCACCACCGTGGCGCGGGACGGCACCGACACCCTGTCCGTCGCGCGGGAGCACGGCGGCAACACCATCACCGTCAGCGGCGACATCCCCGTGGGCGGCGCCCCCACCAAGGAATGGATCAGCGTCTGGGAGCCCACCGGGTACGCGGCCGCGGTCTTCCGGGACGCGCTCACCGCACACGGCGTACGCGTCGACGACGGCACCCGTCTCGGTCGGGCCACGCCGAAGGGCGCCGAGCAACTCGCCGCGCACCGGTCGATGCCGCTCAAGGACCTCCTCGTGCCCTTCATGAAGCTGTCGAACAACATGCATGCCGAGGTGCTGACCAAGACCATCGGCTACGAGAAGTCCGGGCACGGCACCTGGAGCGCGGGCCTCGACGGCATCTCCGGCTATCTGAAGAGCGCGGGCGTCGACCCCGGGACACTGCGACAGGTCGACGGATCCGGCCTGTCGCGGATGAACGCCTTCCCCGCCCGGCAATTGGCCGGACTCCTGCTGTCCGTACGGGACGAGCCCTGGTACGACGACTGGTACGCGTCGCTGCCCGTGGCCTGCGAGCCGGACCGGTTCGTCGGCGGGACCTTGCGCTCCCGCATGTGCGACACGCCCGCGGCCCGCAACGCGCGCGGAAAGACCGGATCGCTCACCGGCGCGTCCGCACTCTCCGGATACGTCACCGACGCCGGCGGCCGCGAGCTCGTCTACAGCGTCATCCTCAACAACTACCTGGCCTCGTCCGTGAAGAGCGTCGAGGACGCGATCGTGGTGACGCTCGCCTCGTCCGACGAGGACCGTGCCGTGCTCGTGCGGCCACGCGCGGAGCGCGCCGCCGAACAGGACGCGGGCCTGGAGTGCTCCTGGGTCAAGCCCCGGCGCTGCTAGTACTGCCACCGCACTCGACGAATCGCCGCAGGTCGCGTGGAGGTGCGCCTCTCTCCGGGGGGTGACGCGCCACCAGTTTCACGGGTCGCTGACCTGCTCATTCGCCATCGAGTCGAGCGTGCGACCGGAACCAGTCGTTGACTCCTCTCAGTGACTGGTGACCGCGGCACCCCGTCTGACCTGTGGCGACGCGATGAGTGCGATTGCTTCGACCTTCCTGCCAAATTGCCCGCCCGACTTCCGGGGGCACCTCATCCTTCCGTCCGCCGCATCCAGCCTCGCTCGACTCCCGGTATTTCTGGCAGTGCTTCAACCGCCCCGCGACGTCTGGCGTGGCCGTAGGACAATGTTCGGCCAGCTGTACCCGTTAGGCTGGGTACAGCTGGCTCTTGGCCACAGCCATGCGGCGCGTTGACGCTGCACGGGTGCGGGCGGTCAGATGTGTTGCGCCACGAAATCGGCGACCCGCGTGCCGAGTTGCTGGCCTGCCCGGTTGTCGATGGAGGTGTGCTGGCCGGACCATATCCGGCTGAGCCACGCTTCGGTGGCGGCGCGTTGGAAGCCGGTGAAGGTTCGGGTGACGCCCTTCGACGTCACCACGAGGTGGTGCTGTGCACCGTAGAGCCTGGTGAGCGTCGTTGCCGCCGCCTGGCTGAGAGCGCCGTGGGCGGCGGGGTAGGACGGATCCGGGGCGGTCGGCAGCAGGGGGGTCCAGTTGGGATCGCCGACGATGCGCGGGTTGTAGTGCGTACCACCGAGCCGGAGGGCTGTCACGGGCCGCCATACGCGGTAGGCGTACTTGGCGTCGTACATCGCGATCGCGGTGTCGGCGAGGGACAGGTTGAGCTGGGCGAAGACCTTCACCGCCTTCTCCAGGCTTGCGTGCTGGGAGGTGACGAGGTCCTGTGCG
This sequence comes from Streptomyces sp. NPDC057543, assembly GCF_042801895.1. Taxonomy (NCBI): domain Bacteria; kingdom Bacillati; phylum Actinomycetota; class Actinomycetes; order Kitasatosporales; family Streptomycetaceae; genus Streptomyces; species Streptomyces sp. NPDC057543. The sequence goes on from NZ_JBHVFF010000174.1 coordinate 6,535, forward strand.
ACCTGATTCCAGACGTTCCAGACGGGCGCTGCCGCCCAGAACTTCCCGGCTGCGGTCTGATCGGGGGTGCGGGTGGTACTGGTCTTGCTCCCCAGGCTCTTGACCTCATTCAAGGCTGTGGCGTACTCGGCGGTGCTGACGGCCGGCGGCGGCGCCGGGCGGAACTGGCTTCCCTTGGCCAGCACGAACGGCTTGACCGAGCCCCAGTTGGTGAACACCGGTGCGGGGAAGTCGGGCGGTGCGGGCCGGTAGCCGCCGGCCACGTTGCCGGGACTGAACGGCGGCGGCTTGGTCGAGGACCCGTCATGGGATCGCAGGCTGATCAGTCGGCGGGCGACCTCGGCTCCCACGCGAATGCCCGCCTGCTTACCGGGGTCGCTGGGAATCGCGGACAACTGGCTGCTCAGCCGTCGGTCCACGCTTGCGCGCTTGGCCGGGTACAGGGCCACCAGCACATCGTGGGCTGCTTGGTCCGCTGCTGCGTCCGCACGGGCGCCTCGCGGCGCCGACACCGAGAACAAGTAGGCAGGGCCGGCCCGGGTGACCGATACCACCGCGTCGTACTCGGCGGCCTGAAGGAGCGCGAAGCTGCGCGTGGGGTGGATGGTGGGCGGTTGGGCCTTCGGATCGCTCAGGACGGTGATGAGCTCACGGTTCCACTCCACGACCGACATCCCGGAGGGCTGGGCGGCGGCGCGCAGGGTTGGGGAGTGAGCAGGTGTGGTGTCGGTGGGCCCGAGGGCCAGGCCGGTGAGTCCGGCTGTCAGCGCAGTTCCGGTCAGTGCAGCGAGTATCTTGTGCTTTCCGTCCATATGCTGTGGCTCCCTGTGGTGGGTGGTGGGCTGGGGCAACCGGTGGCCGTACGTTTCGACCACGTGGGCCACTTCGGGCCAGACGGTCAACGGGCACCACTGAGCGAGAGGGGAGTCCGCAGCGTGTGCCGCAAAGAAGTACTCCGGGCGCCTGCTCCGGAGTTCGACCGGGACATGAAGCCGGTTCCGTCTGCCTGAGTCCCGTGCTGGGGCGGTCGTTGGAGTATCGCGACTGGACTCACCGGCGTACCGGCCCTTGAGGCGGCACGCGCCACCCGCACCCATGTTTCGAGGGGTTGACCGGGCGCGAGTGGCCCTGCAACCTGATCACCTCTTTGCGTCATCAAGGCCGCTTGCCAGATACAGCCTGCGGGTTCCCGAAGCACGCCGCAACTCCGGTCTGTGGTCATCTGCCTACAGTCGGCTGCGCCGGTTGCTGGTCGGTGCCCGACGAGCCCGCCTTTCGCACTGGTACGGCGGCGAGGTCGAAGCGCCGCCACTGTCCACGCTGATCTCCCTTCACCCTGTGTGATAGACCGCAAGCGTCGCGGGTGTCGTGGCACCTTCGGGTCACCACCCGTCTTGATCAAGTCAATCTCCTGGGGCCCGATCGAGGCGTGCGTGCCCGCCTGCAGGGCTTGGTATCCAGACGGACAGTCCGAGCGGCTCTCGCCGTCATCTCCCGGACGCGGCGGAAACTCAGCGGCCGTCCCAACTCCTTGCAATGGGGCAGGAATACGGGTGCACACCCGGTGTCCGGCGCGACAACGGAGTTGTGTCGCGGCGGTGAAGGCAAGTTCGTTCAGGGGTCGGCGGATTCCTTTGCGGCGAGGCGGCGTTCGGGCGACTTCCAGGCTCATGCAGCCGGCACGGGCCGAAGGCCGCCGACAGTGCTCACGACTGCCAGGAAGGTGATCGACGGACCGCCGGCCACGACCCGCTGAGTGGGGTTCGGGCCGTCGTCCCTCCGATGGCGCCCCCACCCCTCTACGCTGGGACATGTCACCCTTAACAGCTCAAACGTGTACGAAGAGGTGCGATGCCCCATGGGAGGCATGATGAGCCAGCAGCCGGTCCTCCTGCCCTATGCCGACCCGGCCTTCGTGGCGGATCCCTTTCCGCTCTACCGACAACTGCGCGATGACGGCCCGGTAAGGCGCGCCGTCATCGCGGGAGGGCTGGAAGCCTGGGTGGTCACGCGGTACGAAGACGGTCTCATGGCGTTGTCCCACCCGCAGCTGAGCAGCGATGTCCGCGATGCGTCGGATCCCCGGCTCATCGAGCGGCTGCCGGCCGCCGACCAGGAGTCCGCGCTGCGCAACATGCTGCGTACCGACCCGCCCGACCACACCCGCCTGCGCCGCCTGGTCTCCAAGGCGTTCACCGCGCGCAGGGTGGCGGAGCTGCGGCCCCGCGTCCAGGAGATCGCCGACCGACTGCTCGACGAGATCGTGCCGGCTGGTCGTGCCGACCTCGTCGAGAGCTTCGCGCTGCCGCTCCCGGTCACCGTGATCAGCGAACTGCTCGGGGTGCCCGTGGCCGACCGGTACGACTTCCAGCGGTGGACCGACGACATGATCCTCCGAGGGGCCGAGCCACCGGACCGGGCCCGGGTGGACGGAGCGTGGCAGCACATGCGCGCCTACCTGACCGGACTCCTGGAGACCAAGCGGGCCCACCCCGGTGACGACCTGCTCGGCGCGCTGATCGTCGCCCGGGACGAGGAGCAGCGGCTGGACGAGAACGAGCTGATCGCCATGGCCTTCCTGCTGCTCGTCGCGGGATACATCACCACGGTCAACCTGATCGGCAGCGGTATCGCCGCGCTGCTCGCCCACCCCGACCAGCTGCGGATGCTGCGCGACGATCCGGCGCTGCTGCCGGGCGCGATCGAGGAGTTCCTGCGCTACGACGGACCGGTCAACCCCGGCATCGCCCGGTTCGCGCGCGAGGACGTCACGATTGCCGGGGTGGACATCCCGCGCGGCGCGACCGTGCTGGTGGCCTCGGCCATCGCCGACCGCGACCCGGAACACTTTCCCGAGCCCGACCGCCTCGACATCACCCGGCAGGACAACGCCCACCTCGCCTTCGGGCACGGCATCCACTACTGCCTGGGCGCGCCGCTGGCCCGGCTGGAGGGCCAGATCGCCATCGGCACCGCCCTGCGCCGGCTGCCCCGTCTCACCCTGGCCGTGCCGCCCGAGGAGCTGCGGTGGCGGCCGGGCGGGCTGCGCGGCCCCGAACACCTGCCCGTCACCTTCACCGCAGGCGCCCGGGATTAGTAGGGTCTGTCCGGCGGATCACGGTCGGGGTCGCGATGCCTGGCACGGCACCTGGCGGCGTTGCCGAAACGCCCGAACAGCTCCGCTGTCAAGACGCTCCGGCGCCTTGCGATGCACCGCACCGGACGCCGCGCCCTGTCCGCCCCTGATCTGCCGGACAGACCCCCGGCGCACACCGTCGGCGCCGGCGGTGTGCGTGCGCCGGTGCCCCCGTTCACCGCGATCGGGCGAGCCGGAATCCGAGGTCGTCGATGCGGAAGGTCGGGTGACTCTTGCGGCGGCACGAGGCCCGGCATCCTCGGGGGCGGTCGTAGCCGCCTCCGCCACGGAACACGCGGTACGGGCCGTAGACCGCGGGATCGTAGACGTCCCAGCACCACTCCCACACGTTGCCGATCATGTCGTAGAGACCCCACGCGTTCGGCGCCCTGGTCGCGACGTCGTGCACCGCGCCGCCGGAGTTCCCGCGGTGCCAGGCGATCTCGTCCAGCTCCCCGTAGCGGTCGCCGGAGGTCCCGGCCCGGCACGCGTACTCCCACTCCGCCTCGGACGGGAGGCGGTAGCCGTCGGCCGCCCAGTCGCAGACCACGTCCTGCCCGTCGACATCGTCACCGACCGAGTAGCAGGGTTCGAGTCCCGTCGCCCGCGAAAGCAGATTGCAGAATTGAACGGCGTCCTTCCAGGAGACCTCCGTCACCGGCGTCCGCAGCCCCGCCGAGCCCACGGGCGCCTCGCCCCGCACGGCGCGATACAGCTCACGGGTCACGGGATACGGCGCCAGCCGGAAGGCCCCGACCTCAGCCTTCCAGTTCGTCCTCGTGCCCTCGTCCCGCAGGACGATCTCCCCGGCAGGGATGTTCTTCATGCCCAAGGTACTGAGGTCTCGGAGTAAGGAATCAGGGCTCATCGCAGCTCCTCATGTGGTCCGGCGCACCAGGCCGACGCTGCTGACCCATCAGTACCGCTGGAGGTCGGTCGGTCCATGCCGCCGGACTTTCGGACAGGTGACGATTATGCCCGTGGGACGTACCAGCGCCTGGCCGTGCTCGCCAACGGCAGACCGGCAGCGATCGCACCGGCCCCAGAACACTCTGGGCAGACATATAGGGATATTTGGGGTGATACGTTCAAGCCTGAGAGCCCGGTGAAGGAGCGACAGGGAGCAGAGGTGAAGGAGAGCCGGCGCAGAGCGGCATGGGCGGGCTGGCTGCTCGTTGTGCCGGCCCTGGTGGCGGGCGTACTGCTGAACCTGCTCGCGCCGCAGCCTTACACGGGGCTGCCCCTGCTGGCCGCGGCGCCGCTGATCGCCGGGGCGATGCTGCCGTTCCGGGCCTGCGCCCTCGTAGCGAGCCTCGCCTGCGCGGTCTCGTTGTCGCTGGATGTCTTCCGGGGGCGTTCCGCGTCGGCGAGCCTCGTCGACGTCGCCGTGATCGGGCTCATCGGGGTTCTGGCCCTTGGGGTCAATCTGCTGTTGCGGCGTCAAGGGAGGGACCTGGCCCGGGCGCGGGTCATCGCTGAGGCGGTGCAGCTGGCGGTTCTCCCGGACCCGCCTTCCCGGGCCGGGCCGCTGGCCGTCGCCGCCGGATACACCGCCGCGCAGGTCGAGGCCAGAATCGGCGGCGACCTCTTCGCCGTGCAGGAGACGCCCTACGGTGTGCGCATGATCATCGGGGACGTGAAGGGCAAGGGGCTCCAGGCAGTCGCATCGGTCTCGGTCGCGATCGGCGCGTTCCGGCAGGAGGCCGAGAACGCCCCCACTCTGGTCGAGCTGGCCCAGCGCCTGGACGACGCGCTGAGCAGGGAGTCGAGCCGGTGCGGGAACGCGACGTACGGCGAGGACTTCACCACAGCCGTGCTGGCCGAAGTGCCCGGCGACGGTGAGCTGCTGCGTCTGGTCAACCGCGGTCACCCGGGCCCGTACCTGATCCACGACGGCGTGATCGAACGGCTCGACGCCACCCGCCCGCAGCTGCCTCTGGGCATGGGACTGGGGGCGCTCGCGGCACTGGACCACGACGAACTCACCGATGTCGTCCGGCTGCCGTCCGGCGCACTGCTGCTCTTGATCACCGACGGTGTCACCGAGGCGCGCAACCGGACGGGCACCTTCTACGACCCCTGCGCGTCCACCACGCTCAGCGGTGCCCGCTCCATGGAACCCGGCGACCTGGTCCGGGCGGTGACCGCGGACGTCGCACGCTGGACCGGCGACGGCCATCAGGACGACATGGCCATTCTCGCCGTCGCCCGGCGCGGCGGCCATCGGATCGATCGGGACCAGTCCGGCCGAGCGTGAGGGTTGCGGGGAAGCGTGTGGACGCGTAGCGCAGTGGGTGTCATGATCACGCGGGCGTCCGGCGCGGGTCCGGTGCGCAGGGAGGGACCATGAAGATCTACGTCGTCATACCTCTTGTTCTGCTCGCGTTGCTCATCGCCGCCTCCGGCACAGCGGCGATCACCCGTGGCTGGGTGATTCCCAGCAACCGGCGACCGGTCCGCCGCCCGCGCCTGTACGGCTGGGGCCAGTTGATGGGTGCCTTCTCCCTGTGCTGGCAGATGTTCTTCTTGCTCGTGCTCAACGATCCCGACATCCTCGATCCCGGCATCCGAGGGTGGGGGTCCCTGCCAGGCGGCGCGCTTCTGCTGACCGGCCTCATCATGATGATGGTGAGCCGGCGCACGGGTGGTGATCGGCGGGGCAGTGGCACGCCCTGAGGGGGCGTCCCGTTGGCTGGTCGCGGGTCGCGCCCGCTCCGTCGCCGGTGGCCGTCACCATGGCGCTCACCCCACGGTGGACGTCACGACTGCCTCGCCTTCCGCTTCGGCCGTCAGGCGGTGAGCCGCAGCGAGGTCGCCGAGATGCCGAGCCGTACGGTCTGGCCGCATGTCAGTTGCAGTGCGTCCGCCTCCATTCCATCGCCGAAGGCAACCAACCGGTCGCACTCGACGGCGAGCTTCAGCCCTTGCCCGTGCCGTAGTTCGCCCGCGACCAGCGAGGTGCCGGTCGTGGGCGACGGCCAGGCCTCGCGGACGAACCAGAGCAGTCGCGGGTCGGTGGGGTCCGGGAGCCGCAGGGTGCTGTGGCGTTCCTGCCACAGTGAGCGGAGCCAGCCCGTGGCGCCGGTGCCCGTGCCGACCAGGACGCCGGACGAGGCCTGCGGTTCGGCGGGTGCGTCATCGGGTGCGTCGGGGCCGAGCCGGTAGCGGGCGGTCTGGTGGCCGGGCGGGCCCAGATAGATCTCGTTGAGGGCGAGGAGGCGCTGGGTGTCGTCGGCGACGGCCTCGACCATGGTGAGTTCGTCCGCCGGGCCGCCGGGGGACGCGGCCACCCGGAGCAGGGCGGCCGCGTCGGACGGCCGGTGGCGTACGAGTACGCCCGGATTGCGTCCGGGGTCGGTATCGATGCCGACGACGGGCTGGCCGGACAGATACTTGGCGGCGTTGGCGACCAGCCCGTCCTGTCCTACGACGACCACCACGTCCTCGGGCGCGAACAGGAAACGGTCGAGATCGGTGCGCTCCACCCGGGACTGCCGCCACTGGAGCGGTACGGCCGCCGCGACATCGGCGAGCGCCTGCCGGGTGTGCTGGTGCCGCCGGGCCACCTCGTCGATGGACCGGCCGCGGCTGGAGAGGAAGAACGCGGCCTGTCCGTGGGTGCCGTGCCGGGCCAGCAACTCCTCGTACTCCGTGGCGCGGTGGACCAGGACCGCGCGCGGGGCGAGGCTCATGCCCGGGGCTCCGGGGCGGCCCGGCCGAGCTTGCTGAGCAGGCCCGTGAGGACGTCGGGGGAGACGGTGAGGCTGTCGATGCGCGGCAGGTTCTCGGCCAGGGTGGTCGCTGCCAGGGCGTGCAGGGTCGCGGCGTCCACGTCGCCGTGCACCCGCAGCCAGGCCGCCTGGGCCTCCGCGCGTGCGGCGCCGACCTCGCGTGCCGCTTCGGCCTCGGCGCGTGCCAGCCGCACCTTTCGGGCCGCCTCGGCCTCGGCGCGTACCCCGTCGGCCGCCGCGTTCTCCTCGGCCTCGCGGCGGGTGTTGGTGCCCCGCTGCTCGACCAACTGCTCCTCGCGGCGCGCCAGTTCGATTCGGCTGGCCAACTCGTTCTCGGCGATGACCCGTTCCCGCTCCACGGCCACGGCACGGCGCTCGTAGGTGGCCCGGTCGGCCTCCTGCTGGATCTGCTCACGGGCGGGGGTGCGCAGGGCCCGCTCCACCTCGGCCTCGGGGCGGACGGCGACGATCCGCACAGCGACCACGTCGATACCGGTGGCGGGAAGCCGGGGTTCGGCGGCGAGCCCCGTCGCGACCCGGTGGCGTACCGATGTGACACCGTCGACCAGTGCCTCGGCCAGCGCCGTCCGGGCCAGCACGTCCAGCGTGTGCTGCTGGGCTGTCTCGGTGAGCAGCGTGGCGATCTGCTCCAGCGGCGCGCCGCGCCAGACCCCGGTGTCCGGGTCCACGGAGAAGTCGAGGCGGGCGGCGGCCTCGGCCGGGTCGCTGATCCGGTACGTCACGGTGGCCTGCACGGTGACGTCCTGGAAGTCGGAGGTGCGGGCGTGGAAGGCCATCGCCAACTCACGGTCGTTGACCGGCACTTCGGAGAGCGCGGCAGTCAGGGACCGGTACCAGAAGCTCAGTCCCGGTCCGTCGTGGGCGAGCCGGCCACGCTTGTGGTGGCGGATGTGGGCGGTGGGTGCGGAGCGCAGATGGCGCCAGCCGAAGCGCCTGGTGATGTCGGCCATACCGGGATCCCCCTCATTCTCGTCATGAGGACGATAAGGGGAGTCGCTCAATATCGTCAAGAGGACGAGAATGATCGCTTGTGCGTCGCCCGTCTTCGGTGCCCCGTCGCGTCATCACCCGCCACTGCCGACCTCGACCGCCGTCGCTCACACCAGGCCGGGACGGCAACGAAACACGGACGGCCGGTGGCTCCCGAAGGAGTCACCGGCCGCCCGGGTGGTACGCCGCCCCCGTCCCCACGGTGCGGCGCGAGCGGGTCGTCGTCATCCGCTCGGACGGCGACCCACGTTTCTCGGGACTACGACGCGGGCGCGTCCAGCCCAAGTGCGGGAAGGACGGCGCTCTCCACGAAGCGGGTGAGATAGGCCTCGTCCGCGTACGTCCCTTCCAGTAGCGGCCTGGCGCGCATGACGCCCAGCAGCTGCGCGGAGACGAACTCCGCTGCAGGGGTGCCCGCCGGAATCTCGCCGCGCTCCGCGCCGCGCCGGACCATCGCATCGATCGCCGCGATCTCCGGCACGATCAGCGCCTCGCGCAGCGCGCACAGCAGCTCGGGGCTCTGCAGCGCGGCATGGCTGAGCGCGTGCATCAGCGGAGTGTCGCGGCGCGCGGCCGTGCCGATGGCCCGGGCCGCCTCGCGCAGATCCCCCGCCAGCGTGCCGGTGTCGATCTTCGGCAGCAGCACTCGCCGGGTGCCGTGCAGCGCGGCCACGACCAGTTCGGGCTTCGATCCCCACTGCCGGTAGAGCGTGGACTTGCCGCAGCGCGTTCGAGAGGCGACCCCCTCCATGGTCAGTGCGTCGTAGCCGGACTCTCTCAGGATGTCGAGCACGGCCGCGTACAGCTCCTGCGCCCGCTCAGGCGTGATCTTCGAGCGGCTTGGCGTATGTGCCTGTTCCTGCGCGGTTTCCTGCGGCGACATGTGCTTTCCCTCTCAGCGACTCTGCGACGAGGTCCATCGATACGCCAGTGTACCGAAACGCACGTGTACCGATACGTTCGCGTATCGCTACACTGTCGTATCGATATGGCATGGGCTGGACCGTGCCGCCGCAACACCGTTTCGTCAGCAAAGGGGCACCGGATGAGGTACGCCGGTAGCGAGCCCGCAGATCGGGAGCCGGACAGTTCTGCCCGACCGCCCCTCGTCCGCGAGCTACTTCTCGTCGTGGGACTCTTCGTGATCTACAAGCTCGGCCGGCAGGCCGCGACCGGTCACGTCGAGGAGGCATACCGCAACGCCGGAAACGTCTGGGACTTCGAACGGTCCGTGCACCTGCCGGGCGAGGACGCGGTACAGAGCCTGCTGCTGCACAACGAGACGCTGATCCGCCTCGCGAACACCTACTACGCGACCGTGCACTTCCCGGCCACGCTGCTCTTCCTGGTGTGGCTGTACTGGCGCCGCCCGCGCCACTACGTATGGTCGCGCCGCGTCCTCGCCGCGCTCACCGGTGCCGCGCTCGTCCTCCACCTGCTGTTCCCGCTCGCCCCGCCGCGGCTGCTGACCGCCGCCGGACTCGTCGACACGGGCCAGGTGTACGGGCCGACGGTGTACGGAGCGAGGCCGGCGACCGACTCGATGGCGAACCAGTTCGCCGCGATGCCCTCGCTGCACTTCGGCTGGGCGGTGATGGTCGCCGTGGGGCTGATCGTCGCCACCCGCACCCGGTGGCGCTGGCTGTGGCTGCTGCACCCGCTCGTCACCCTGCTGGTGATAGTCGGCACGGCCAACCACTACTGGCTCGACTCGATCGTGGTCTCCGCGCTCCTCGCCCTGGCGTTCGCGGCGTTGCCGCTCCGGCGCACAGAGCCGGTACGCGCACACGTTCCATGGCGGTCCTCGGCGAGTGCGCCAGCGCCGGCGGCTGTACCCCGGCCCGCCGAGCCCGTCGCGTCGACCGCCTACGCCGCACCGCGTGCCCACCCCGCGTCCTCGTACGCCTCGTCCGGGACCAGGCAATGAACGCCACTGCGATCGCCGTCGCGCTGTCCCTCGTCTCCGCCGCCGCGTACGCCTCGGCCGCGGTGGCGCAGGCCCGCCTCGCCGAGCGCACCGACCCCGGCGCAGGGTTCCTGAGGCTGCTCGGGCGCGGCGCCTGGTGGTGGTCGGTCGGCCTGAACGCGGGCGGTGCGCTGCTGCACGTCGCGGCCCTCAGGTACGGCCCGCTCACGCTCGTCCAGCCGCTCGGTGCCCTCACCCTGGTCGCCGCCGTCCCACTGGGAGCCAGGGCCGCAGGACGCCGGGTCACCCGGATCGAATGGCGCGGCACGATCCTCACCCTGCTGGGTCTCGGTGCCCTGCTGCTGACCGCGGGCGGCACTGCCCCCCACGAGACGCTCAGCCTCCCCGAAGCGCTGGCCGTCGGAGCCGGGACCATGGCCGTCGTCGCCGGACTCAGCCGCCCGGGAGCACGCCCCGGTCTGCGGCACGCGGCGGCGTCCGGCATCACCTCCGGTGTCGCTTCCGCGCTCACCCAGACCCTCACCGTGTCCGTCACCGACCACACCGGCCCGCTGCTCAGCTGGCGTGTGGTGATCGTCGCGGTCCTGGTCTCCGCGTTCGCGATGAGCGGGCTGCTGCTCGCCCAGACCGCCTACCGGGGCGGCCTGGGCGCGCCGCTGGCCGTCGTCACCCTTGCCAATCCGGTCGCCGCTGCGGCCATAGGCCTGGCCCTGCTCGGCGAACGGCTCCAGGGCGGCACGATCAGCCTGGTCCTGGCGCTGCTGGGCACGGCTGCGGCGGTACGCGGGGTGATCCTGCTCAGCCGCGCACAGGCGGCTGCCCCGGCCGCCATCGACCGGTCCGTGGCCCAGCCCGAGCGAGGGACCGGTTCACCGACACGGGCCGTGATCGGGAGCCGGGGACCGTTCGACCAGCCGACGCTGCACCCGGAATCGGTCCGGACCCCGGTGGGCGGGCCGTAAGGGGGCGGCGACGCCCGGCCCGTAGACGTTTCGCGAAGCCATGACGCTCGATTTTGGTCGAAGCGTCACGAAGCGCCGCCGGTTTCGCAGACTTGAGCCGCATCGATGACATCGGCGAGCCGGTGGTCCGCACATCCGCTGTCGCGGTCCACGACGTGGACCGCGACCACGGTCGGACCGCCCCGACCGCGTCGCCCGCACCCTGGCCACCCGGTCGATCAGACGCACCGCTGCCATCGCGGCCCTGACCGCCCTGAGGGGGTTGCTCGCCGCGGTCATCGGCCCCCGCACTGCGATCGCAGCCGCCGAAATCCTCCTCCTGGCAACCCCGCTGCTGCTTCCGCTCAACAGCCCGGCGGGTTCGGCTACCCGGCCTCGGCCTCGTCGTCGGCCAGTGCCCGCGTCAGCCAGCCGATCCAGAAGTTCTCCAGATCGATGCCGCCACGCAGCACCAGATGCCGCAGCCGGTCCTCCCCGGAGTTCCGCTCAGGAGGGAAGTCCCGCTGCTCGATCTCCAGATACTCCGCCAGCTGACGACGGTGCAGCGCCAGGTGCCGGCGCAGCTCCGCGTTCAGCCCGGGCGCGCCGACGACCGCTGCCGCCCGCATGCGCAGCAGCAGCGGATCCCGGATCTGCTTGGGGTCCTCCGAGCGGGCCACCCATGCGGACAGCGCCTCCCGGCCCGCGGGCAGCACCTCATACTCCTTCTTCTGCCCACGGGCGGGCTGCTTCGAGGGCAGTGCCCGGATCTGCCCGGCCTGCTCCAGCTTCCCCAGCTCGCGGTAGATCTGCTGATGCGTGGCGGACCAGAAATAGCCGATCGACCGGTCGAACCTACGGGTCAGCTCCAGCCCCGACGACGGCTTTTCGAGCAGGGCGGTGAGGATCGCATACGGCAGTGACATGGGGTGCATCCTAGGGACGGCCCGGCAGGGGCCCCATGCCGGAGGGGCCGGGCCGGCCGTGGACCCCCGGGCCGGGGG
>NZ_JBHVFF010000175.1:0-18084 GCF_042801895.1 Streptomyces sp. NPDC057543
CGTCTCCTTCCCGGAGACCGCCCCCGCTCCGTGTGCCCCGCGAGGCGTCAGTTCGCGGCTGCCACGTTCTCGACCCCGGTGGTGTCGAGCTCGGCGACGCTGATGGCCGCGTAGTTGTGGTATGGGTCGCGCCCGCTGAAGTAGGGCGTCAGCTGGGAGTCGAGCTCCTCCGGGGTGAAGGCCCCGTCGGCGGCGGTGAACTTCCGTTCCACGGTCGGGGCCGCCATCAGGGCCACCATGTCGCCGTAGACGACGAACACCTGCCCGTTGATCTCTTCCGCGGCGGGTGAGGCCAGATAGCTCACGAACGTCCCGACCCGCTCGGGGGCGAGGATGTCCAGCCCGTCGTCGGCATTCGCCCCCGCGCCGAAGACGCCCGCTGTCATACCGGTGCGGGCGCGCGGGCAGATCGCGTTGGCGCGCACGCCGTAACGGGACAGCCCTTGGGCGGTGGCCAGGGTCAGCGCGGTGATGCCGGCCTTGGCCGCGGAGTAGTTCGGCTGGCCCGGGGCCCCGAAGAGGAAGGCCTCGGAGGAGGTGTTGACCACCCGCCCGTAGACGGGGCCGCCGGTCGTCTTGGCGGCTGCCCGCCAGTGCGCCGCCGCCGCGCGCGAAACGGCGGCGTGCCCCTTGAGGTGGACGCGGATGACGTCGTCCCAGTCGGACTCGGTGAGGTTGAAGAGCATCTTGTCGCGCAGCACACCCGCGTTGTTGACGAGGATGTCCAGGCTGCCGAAGGTTTCCACCGCGGCCCGCACCAGACGGTCGCCCATGGACCATTCACCGACGTCGCCGGTCACCGCGACGGCCTCGCGGCCCAGGGCCTTGATCTCCGCGACGACCTCCTCGGCAGCCGGCCCCACGTCGTTCACCACCACGTCGGCGCCCCGGGCCGCGAGCGCCAGCGCCTCGCTCCGGCCCAGGCCGGCGCCCGCGCCGGTGACGACGGCGGTACGCCCCGCCAGGCTGTTCGTCGAGCTCATGCTGCCTCATTCCTCTCGTGCGACATGCATTCGGAGAGCCCGAAACTAGTATGAATTCTAGTTCTCTCGGACGGGGTGTCCCGCTGAGTGGTGCGGGCCCCGTCGCTACGCGAAGCGGACCGACACCGAGCCCAGCCCGGCGAACTCGGCCCGGAAGTCGTCCCCGGGCCGCACATCGACCGCCCGGGTGCAGGAGCCGGGCAGCACGATGTGGCCGGCCTCCAGCCGGACGCCGAATGACGCCACCTTGCGGGCCAGCCAGGCGACGGCCTCGGTCGGATCCCCGAGCACCGCACCGGTGTTGCCACGCGCGATCTCCTCGCCGCCCCGGTACAGCACGGCGCCGATGTCGGTGAGGTCCAGGTCGCGCGGGGCGACCCGGGCGGCCCCCAGGATCACCCCCGCGGAGGAGGCGTTGTCGGCGATGGTGTCCGCAAGACCGATCTTCCAGTCCTGGATCCGGCTGTCGATGAGTTCGATGCTCGCGACGACGTACTCCGTCGCGGCAAGGACGTCCTCGCCCGTGCACCCCTCACCGGGGAGGCTCTCGCCGAGTACGTAGCCGATCTCGACCTCGATCCGGGGGAAGCAGTAGCGGCCGGTGTCGACGGGGGTCTCCTGCGACAGCACCATGTCCGAGAGCAGATGGCCGTAGTCCGGCTCGTCGACCCCCATCATCTGCTGCATGACCTTCGAGGAGAGCCCCACCTTGTGGCCGCTCACGGTGACCCCGGTCACCAACTGCCTGCGGATGTTCGCCAGTTGGATCTCGTAGGCATCGACCACGTCGATGCCGGGGAACGTCTCGGTCAGCGGGGCCACGGGTACCCGGTCCCGCTGTGCCGCCCACAACAGGTCTGCGGCTTCGGCGCGCTGCGAGGGCTCAAGCATGGTGGTCCTCCTCCTGGATCGGGGGTCCGCCCGTCGGGCGGGTGGAACGGAAACGGATACGGCCACCGGAGATCGCCGTACGTTCGTGTGCCGATGTCTCGAACCGCAGGCCGGCGTCGCCGTCCTGCCATCCGTGGACGTCGAGCAGCTCGCCCGGGAACACCGGCGCGGCGAACCGGGCTTCGAGCTCCACCACGTCGGCTGGGTGGGCTCCCAGCCTCTGGGCCATGGGAAGGGTGACCGCGGCGAGCGTGCACAGACCGTGCAGGAACGGCCGGGGCATGCCCGCGGCCCGGGCGGCCTCGGGGTCGATGTGCATGTGGTGCCGGTCGCCGAGCAACCGGTAGAGCGCTGCCTGGTCGGGGTGCGTGGTCACGGCCAGCCGCTGGTCCGCGGGTTTCTCCGGCCGTTTCGGCGCGCCGGCCCCCCGGTCGCCGCCGAAGCCGCCGCAGCCGGGGGCGAACAGCGACCACGTCGCCACGAAGCGCTCGCTCGCCACCTCGACGTCGAAAACGGCGGCGGAACCCTTGTCCCACACCTCGGCGACCCGGGCCGTCATCGACACCTCGCCGCTCCTCGCCAGCGGCCCCAGCACCGTCAGCCGCTGGGCCCCGTGGACGGCGGTCCTGATGTCGAAGGCGCCCAGCGCGCCGAGGGCGTCGGGAGCCCACTGCGCCAGCGTCAGCGCGAACGTGGGCAACACCCGCAGCCGTTCCTCGAACACCAGGTCGAGGTCGCTCGCCCGTGCTCCCACCGCGAGCGCGTAGAGGATCGCGTCGCGTTCGGTGTAGGAGACGGTACGGGTGCCGAGATCGCGGCCGCGCCACGGGGAGGCGGTCATCGGTCGGCTCCCAGGACGAGTCCGCTGGTCGGCACCCCGGTCCCCGCGGTGACGAGGACGTTGCCGACGCCGTCGGGCTGATTCACCGAAGTGCCGCGGACCAGCCGGACGCCCTCCGCGATGCCGTTCATGCCGTGCAGATAGGCCTCGCCGAGCTGACCGCCGTGTGTGTTCACCGGCAGCCGGCCGCCGATCTCCAGGTTCCCCTCCGCGATGAATTCCTTGGCCTCGCCCGTCCCGCAGAAGCCGAGCTCCTCCAGTTGCGGCAGCACCAGCGGGGTGAAGTGGTCGTACAGGATCGCGGCGTCGATGTCGTCGGGCCCGAGACCGCTCTGCTCGTACAACTGCCGCCCGACCAGGCCCATCTCCGGGATCCCGGTGATCGTCGGCCGGTAGTAGCTGGTCATCATGTGCTGGTCGGCTCCCAGTCCCTGGGCCGCGGCGCGGATCACCGCGGGCGGGTGGGGCAGGTCGCGGGCCCGCTCCGCCGACACGACCACCAGGGCCTGGCCGCCGTCGGTCTCCTGACAGCAGTCGAGCAGGCGCAGCGGTTCGGCGATCCATCGCGAGTTCTGGTGGTCCTCCAGGGTGATGGGCCGCCCGTGGAACCAGGCGGCGGGATTGTTCGCGGCATGCTTGCGGTCCACGACGGCTACCCGGCCGAAGTCCTCGCTGGTGGCGCCGTATTCGTGCATGTACCGGCGGGCGAACATGGCGACCCACTGGGCGGGTGTGCTCAGTCCGAACGGGGTCATCCAGGCGTACGCGGCGCGGTCGGCCGTGGTGTCCATCGGCCGGTCGGCCTGCCCGAGTCCGTACCGTTCGCCGGAGCGCTCGTTGAAGGCGCGGTAGCAGACGACCACCTCCGCGGCGCCCGTGGCGACGGCCATGGCCGCCTGCTGCACGGTCCCGCAGCCGGCGCCGCCGCCGTAGCCGATGCGGGAGAAGAACGTCAGTTCCCCCATACCGGTGTTGCGGGCCAGGTGGATCTCGGAGTTGGTCTCGGCGGTGAAGGTGACCAGGCCGTCGACGTCGGATGGCTTCAGCCCGGCGTCGGCGAGGGCGGCGAGCACGGCCTCGCAGGCCAGTTGGAGCTCACTGCGCCCGGAGGACTTGGAGAATTCGGTGGCCCCGATGCCCACCACGGCGGCGGCACCGGTCACGGCGCTGACGGTCATCGGTTTCCCGCCCCCTTGGGCAGCTGCACGGCCACCGTGCCGGTGACATGGGTGCCCAGGCTGTTGGTGCCCCGCACGGCGATCTCCAGCCTGCGGTCCTCGTCGGTCCTGGCCGTGACCGTGCCGCTGAGCACCATCGTGTCGCCGGGGTAGTTGGGCGCGCCGAGCCTGATCCGGATCGCCTTGAGGACCACGGCCGGGCCGGCCCATCCCGTGATGTACCGGTCGACCAGCCCGTTGCTGGTCAGGATGTTCATGAAGATGTCCTTCGAGCCGCGCTGCCGCGCCAGCTCGGGGTCGTGGTGCACGTCCTGGTAGTCGCGGCTCGCGAGGGCGGTGGCGACGATGAGCGTGCGGGTCAGCGGGATCGACAGCTCGGGGAGGGTGTCGCCGACGGCCACCTCCTCGTACGTCCGCGTGACCGGCACCGTCCGCGTGGCCGGTGGTGTACTTCTGACCGGTGCCGTCATGAGGCCACCGCCTCGCGGGCCAGGAGTGCGCCGAGCCGGGAAAGATCGGCGCCCGCCCCGCCCAGGGTGGTCGAGATCTGTTTGCCCCACAGGAAGTGGCGGTGCACCGGATAGTCGGTGTCCACGCCGATGCCGCCGTGCACGTGCTGGACGCGGTGGACGACGTTCAGTCCGCCCTCGGTGGCCCACCACTTGGCGACCAGCGCCGCCCGGGCCGCGCCTTCGCCGTCGTCGAGCGCGGTCACCGCCTGCCACAACGTCACCCGCATCGCCTCGATGTCGATCCAGCAGTCGGCGAGCTGGTGCTGCACGGCCTGGAAGGTGGCCAGCGGACGGCCGAACTGCCGACGCTCGCTCAGATAGCCCGCGGCATGCCGCAGCGCGCCCTCGGCCACCCCTAGCTGTACGGCGGCCAGCGCGACGACGGCGCGTTCGACGGTCCACTCCACGGCTCCGGTGCCCGGGGCACCGACCACCTCGGCGACGGCACCGTCGAGCGTGAGCTGCCCGGCAAGGTCGTGGCTGGTGGTTTCGGCGTGCTCCCAGGTGACCCCCGCGGCGTCCGCCGCGACGAGGAAGAGACCGGTGCCTGCTTCGGTCGTGGCGGTGACCAGCACCTGGCCGGCGCCCGAGGGCGAGGGCACCACGGCCTTGGTCCCGCTGAGCCCCCAGTCGTCCCCGTCGGCCGTGGCGGTCGTCAGCGGTGCGAACGGATCGGCCGGGCCGAACTCCTCCAGCGCGAGCGTCGGCCGTGCCGTGCCGTCGGCCACGGCCGGCAGGAGCGCACCGCGCTGCCGCTCGGAGCCGTGCGCGTCGACCGCGAGGGCGGCGACGACGGTCGGCCAGATCGGGACAGGCGCCACGCACCGCCCCTGCTCCTCCAGCAGGACGCACAGCGCGGCCGTCCCGAGTCCGGCGCCGCCGGCCTCCTCGGGGAGGGCGGTACCGAGCAGCCCGGCACCGGCCAAATCGGCCCAGAGTTTGCCGTCGACACGTGTCCCGGACGTCTCGACCTCGCGCAGCCGCTCGGGGGTGGCCCGGTCGGTGAAGATCTCACGTGCCAGGTCCCGGACTGCTACGAGCTCTTCTCCCAGCGAGAAATCCACTAGTGGTCCTCCGTCGCGACAGGCCGGAACACCGGCAGTGACAGGTCGGGGTCGGCGTCCAGCCAGTCGAGGACGACGGGCATGTCGATGGCCACGTCCTCGGGCGCGATACCGGCCAGGTTGGTGATGAGCCGGGTGCCTTCCGCCAGTTCGACGACCGCGACGACCATCGGGAACGCGAAGGCCGGATGCCGCGGGTGGTGGTTCACCGTGAAGCTGTAGACGTGGCCGCGCCCCGATGCCTCGACGGTGTCCCAGTCCAGGGAGTTGCACCGCGGGCAACAGGGCCCCGGCGGGTGCCGCAGGGTCGCGCAGGCGGAACAGCGCTGGATCAGCAGGCGGTGCTCCTTCGCCGCCTCGAACCAGAAGGCGTTGTCCCGGTTGACGGCGGGCCGTGGACGCAGCGCCACCGGTTCCCGCTGCGGCGCCGAGGCCGGCTGCGGCGCCACGACCGTTTCCTGCGCCTGCTCCTGCTCCGCGGGACGGAACCGCAGAGTGCGCCAGCGCTGGGTGGCGACCGGCCGCCCGTCCTGGTCCCGGTAGGTCCTCACGGTGGTGACGAACCGTCCGACGCCGAGCCCGGTCCGCTTCTCCGGTGAGATCGACTCGACCACCTCCTGCACGCCGACGTGGTCCCCCGGCGCCAGTTCGCGCAGGAACTCCAGCTCGGAGTCGGTCGCCACCACAGAGGTGTAACCGCCCGCGTCCAGCAACTCGATCAGCTCGTCGAACCCGCTGGACGCACCCGGCGGGGCTGTCGTGGCGGCATAGCCCCGCATCGTCCACGCCTGGACCATCGACGCCGGGGCCACCACACCGGCGCGCCCCGTGGCACGGGCCGCCCCGTCGTCGACGTACACCGGGTTGTCGTCCCCCATCGCCTCCGCCCAGTGCCGGATCATCGGCCGGTTGACGGGGTCCCGGCCCGGCGCGAGCGGCTTCAGTTCGCGGCCGACGAAGGCCCGCAACTGCTCCTCGTACTCCTCGTTCACGCGCCGCGCCCCTTGCGGGGAAGGCCCAGGCCCTGGGTGGCGACCATGTCGCGGAGGATCTCGTTGACGCCGCCGCCGAAGGTGTTCACGATGCCCTGGCGCGAGAGCTGTTCCACCTGTCCGGCCAGTACCGCGCCCGGCGACTCGGGCCGGACGCGCCCCGCCGCTCCCAGGATCTGGGTCAGGCTCCGCTGTACCTCGATATGGGTCTCGGTGCCGTACGTCTTGGCCGCTCCGGCCTCGGCTCCGGTCAGGGTGCCCTGGGCGACCGCGCCGGTCATCTTCCAGTTCATCAGCCGCATCGCCTCCAGCCGGGCGTGGGTGCGTGCGAACTCATGGCGGACCCATGGCAGTTCGATGGTGCCGTTGGCCTTGGCCCACTCCAGCACCCGCTCCCACAACTGGATCATCCGGCCCCCCAGCGCCGCCAGGCCGATGCGCTCGTGGTTGAGCTGTGCCGTGATCAGCCGCCAGCCGCCGTTCACCTCGCCCACCGCCTCGGTCGCCGGCACCCGGACTCCGCTGTAATAGGTGGCGGTGACGACCATGCCGCCCACGGTCCGGATGGGGCTCCAGGAAAATCCCTCGGCGTCGGTCGGGACGACCAGGATCGAGATGCCCTGGTGCTTGGGAGCGTCGGGGTCGGTCCGGACGGCCAGCCAGATGTGGTCGGCGGTGTTGGCACCACTGGTGAAGATCTTGCTGCCGTCGACGACGAAGCCGTCGCCGTCACGAACGGCCCGCGTCGTCAGCGACGCCAGGTCGGTGCCTGCCTCGGGCTCCGTATAGCCGATCGCGAACACGGTGTCGCCGGAGAGGATGCCCGGAAGGAAGCGTTCCTTGTGCTCGTCGGACCCGTACGCCATGAGGGTGGGGCCGACCGTGTTCACGGTGACGAACGGGAACGGGAGACCGGCCCGCTGGACCTCGTCGAAGAACACGTACTGTTCCTCGATCGAGCGGCCCTGGCCCCCGTACTCCTTCGGCCAGCCGATGCCGAGCCAGCCGTCGGAGCCGAGCCGTTTGACCACCTCGCGGAAGCGGTCCCCGCCGACGCCCTCCTCGCCGACCCGGCGGCGCTCCTCCTCGGGCATCAGGCCCGAGAAGTACCTGCGCAGCTCCTTGCGCAGCTCGCGCTGTGCGGCACTCTCGCGCAGTTGCATGTGGTTCTCCTGTCGTTGTCGCCGACGGGCGTGGTCAGGGAAGGAAGCGCGCACGCCCGTTGGCGAGGAACTCGCCGCGCAGTGCCGTCTTGTCCTCGTCGGTCATGGGTACGTAGTCCGGCTCCCCGCGTCCGGCCCAGCGGTAGACCGGGTCCTCGGTGCGCCAGCCCTGGAGCTGCATCTCCTTCTTGCGCAGCTTGTTGGAGCCGGTGCTCGGGAGGGCGTGGGAGACCCGGACGAAGCGCGGTGCGCCCTTGGTGCCGAGGTCCTCCTGCCGGGACAGGAACTCCGGCAGGCGCAGATCCTCGAAGCATGTCCCCTCGGGGATCTCGACCGCGGCCATCACCTGGTCGCCGGAGCGGGGGTCGGGCACGCCGAAGACTCCGGCGGCGACGATGGCCGGGTGTCGGCGCAGGATTCGTTCGGTCAGCAGCGCCGAGGTGTTCTCCCCGTCGACGCGTATCCAGTCGCCCGACCGGCCCGCGAAGTAGAACCAGCCGGACTCGTCGACGTATCCGAGGTCACCGGTCCAGTACCACCCGTGGCGTACGCGTTCGGCGTTCGCGGCGTCGTTCTTGTAGTAGCCCTCGAACCTGGCGGCGCCCTCGGTGTCGATGATCTCCCCGATGGCCTCTTCCGGGTTCTGCACCCTGCCGTGCTCGTCGAGGACGGCGGGCGGGCACTGCTCGCGGGTCTCCGGGTGGACGATCCTGACGCTGTCGCGGGCGGGCACACCGAGCGCCCCCACCGGGCCGCCGGGTGCCTGTTTGAGCATGCCGCCGCCCTCGCTCGACCCGTAGCCCTCGATGAGCCGGCATCCGAAGCGGCGCAGGAACGCGGCCTGGTCCTCCGGGGAGGCTTCCGTGCCGAAGGCGTGGGTCAGCCGGTTGTCGCCGTCGTCGGCCTGCTCGGGTGTAGCCAGGACGTAGCCGATCGCCTTGCCGACGTAGGTGAAGAAGGTGGCTCCGAAGTGCTTGACGTCCGAGAGGAAGCCGGAGGCCGAGAACTTGGGGGTGAGTGCGATGGTGGCGCCGGCGGCCAGGGCGGGAGCCCACAGCATCATCAGCGCGTTCCCGTGGAACAGCGGCATGGGGCAGTAGCAAACGGCGTCGCGGCCGATGTCGTACTTGGCGCAGTTGGAGCGGGCGAGCGCGGTCAGCCGGCCCTGCGAGCAGATCGCCGCCTTGGAGGCGCCCGTCGTACCGGAGGTGAACAGCAGCAGCATCCGGGTGTCCGCGGTGACAGCCGGGTCCCGGACCGGGTCGGCGCCGTACGCGGCCGCCCGCTGCGCGTATCCCGGCTCGTCGACGACCAGGATCCGGTCACGGTCCACGCCGGGGTCCAGGCCGTCGAGCAGTGCGAGGCCCGCGCGGTCGGTGACGAGCAGCCCGCAGTCGGCGTGCCGCACCTCCTGTTCGAGCTGGGCGCCGCGGCGGGTGGGGTTGATGCCGACGACGGTCGCGCCGCTGAGGGCGGCGCCACCCAGCCAGAAAATGAACTCGGGCACGTTGTCCAGCAGTACGCCGATGTGGAACGGACCCTCGGTGCGCAGCGACCAGGCCCAGGACGCGCGCGCCGCGCTCTCCCGGACGACCTCGTCCCAGGTCCAGCTGCGCTCGCGGGTGCGCAGACCCACGTGGTCGTCCCCGGCCCGGGCGAGGAGCAGGTCGGCAATCGTCTCGTGTGGCAACGTCGGTCCCTCTCACCCGTTGACCGGGGTTTCCCGCTGTCTATGCGGGCGTCGACGCGTGCAGAGGTGCGCGCCGGGCCGCCCGCCGTGAATGGTGCTGCGCTGATGCCTCGATGGGCGTGGCACGACGGAGAGTTCACGCGGTCCTGAACCGTCGGCCGGTCCTCGTCCCGAGCCTCCGTCGGCGCACCGGTCAAGGTGCTGACCGCGACGTTAGCCGGGAGGATTTCCCCTGGTGCGGGCTGTCCCGCTGACCGGGAGGCTTGGACCGACCGACAGATGGGGGCTCGGAACGAGCGGTCCGTCAGTCGAAGTTGGCCTGCCCGCCGTCGAGCGGCACGGTCGCGCCGGTGAGGTAGCGGGCGTCCGGGCCGCAGAGCATCACCACGGCCCGTCCGATGTCCTGCTCGCAGTCGCCGACGTAGCCCAGGGGGATGGACTCGCAGAACGCGGCGGCCTCCTCCGGGTTGGCGGACTGCCATTTCTCGTAGGCGGGCGACGCGGCGTGCGGTGCCACCGCGTTGACGCGGATGTTGTCGGTCCCCCACTCGTCGGCGGCGCTGCGGGTCAGCGAGCGGACGGCCACCTTGGCGGCGGCGTACGCGCCGTAGTTGCGCAGGTCCCAGCGGACCATGGCGGAGGTGACCAGGTTGATGACGACTCCGCCGCCCCGTCGCTTCAGATGGGGGTGGGCGGCCTTCATGAAGGCGAAGGTCGCGAAGGGGCCGCTGTGAAAGCCCTTTTGGAACTGCGCGTCGCTCATCGACAGCAGTGGGCCGTAGGCACCCGTGTACGCGTTGTTGACCAGGATGTCGATGCCGCCGAACCGGTCGGCGACCGCGTCCACCACCGCGGGGACACGGTCGGTGTCGCTCACGTCGCAGACGAAGGGTTCGGCCCGGACGGCGCGGGCGCGCAGCAGTTCGCAGGTCGCTTCGAGCTTCTGCGGTGTCCGCCCGAGGACGGCGATCGACGCGCCCTCGGTGGCGAGCGCGAGGGCGATGCCCTGGCCCACTCCTTGTCCGGCCCCGGTGACTACCGCGACCTTGTCCTGAAGACTTCCCACCGGTCTGCCTCTCTTCGTGTGCGGGTGTGCTCCGGCTCTTCGTGTGCGGGTGTGCTCCGGCCCGGCGTTCAGCGCGGGCGGGCCAGGTGCTTGGCGATGAACAGTCCCTCCGCGCTCACGCAGTCCCGGCCGCCGGCCGAGATGGTCCCGACGGTGCGGATCTTCGCGCCGTCCACATGGACCTGGCGGCCGGTGACCGTCAGCGGTTCGAACAGTGGGGTGGGGCGGTGGTAGCGCAGGGTGAGTTCCGCCGTCATGCCGGAGGGGCCGCCCCAGTGGTTCGCGACGCCGAGGGTGTGGTCCAGGAGCAGCGCGGAGATGCCGCCGTGCACGTGTCCGGGCGGCCCCTGGTAGGGCAGGCCGAGGGTGACGGTGCCCTCGATGGAGCCGTCGTCGCGGCCGTACAGCTTCAGCGGGGGCGCGAGGGCGTTCTCGGGGCCGGTGGCCGGGTCGTGCCTGGTCACGCCCTCACCGTTCCACATGTCGACCAGGCGCTCCTCGCGGGCCGGAGCATGCTCCTCCAAGTGGTCCGCGACCCCGTGGAGTTGCTTGGCGACGCACGACATGTCGGCGTCCGAGCGGTCGCCGGCCAGCAGCAGCGCGGCGATCACCCGGCGGGCCGCGTTGACGGCCGCGTCCAGTCCGGTGTCGTGGGTGTCGGCCACCAGCGGCGGCCGTGCGGCGGCCTCGCCGTCGGTACGGGTGTCGGTTCCGGTGCTCATGAGGTGACCGTCGCCGTCGCGTGGGTGAGCACCGGGGCGTTTTCGCGTTCGGGGCAGGTGGAGTGCAGCACCAATCCCTCTCCTTCTCGCCACACCGAGGTGCGGATGGTCTCGCCCGGGAACAGTGAGCCCGCGAACCGTACGGAGAAGCCGTTCAGCCGTGTGACGTCACCGTCGAGCACTCCGTCGACGAGCGCTTTGCAGACGATTCCGTACGAGGCCAGCCCGTGCAGGATCGGCCGGTCGAAGCCCGCTGTACGGGCGAACTCGGGGTCGGCGTGGAGCGGGTTGAGGTCTCCGTTGAGCCGGTACAGCAACGCCTGCTGCGGAGTGGTGGGAGTTTCGAACACGATGTCGGCCGGGTGCTCCGGCGCCGTCCAGGATGCCTCCGGTCCGGGTTCTCCTCCGAAGCCGCCTTCCCCGCGGGCCCAGATCTGCATGGTGGTGGTCCACAGCGGCTCGCCCCGGGGGTCGGACGCGGCCGACTCCAGCACGATGACCGCTGCCTTTCCCTTGTCCCACACCTCGACGACCCGCGAGGTGACCGTGGCCGAGCCCGAGGCCGGCAGCGGTCGGTGGATCTCGAGTCCCTGGCCCGCGTGGAGGATCGAGCGGAGGTCGGTCTCGATGCCGGGCATGTTCACGGACGTCGTGGGCACCTCTCCGGCCGAGATGCCGGAGCCGGCCACCAGGGCGAAGGTGGGCAGCACCTGGAGGCCGCGCTCGAAGGTGAGGTGCAGTTCCGGGTCGGTGGCGGCGTCCGAACCGGCCCCGAGGCTGAGGTGGTACAGGAGCACGTCGCGAGTGCTCCAGCTGATCTCGCGCACGGACGGGTCCGCGCTCAGCGCCTTGTGGCGGTCGATGGGCATGGTGGTTCTTCCTTCACGAGGGGTTTCGGTCCGCCGGCGCGGCCGGTCCGGCCGGCCGCGCCGCGGTCGCGTCTTCAGGCACGCTTCGGGGTGGGCCCGGGGTCGCGGTCCAGGCCCAGCAGGCGTTCGCCGATGATGTTCAGCTGGACCTCCGTCGTACCGCCCGCGATCGACAGGCAGCGGGAGTTGAGGAACATCCAGGTGGCGTCGTGACGCCGGCCCTCGCCGGTCAGCGCGGCGCTGCCCTGCCAGTCCATGGCGGTCTCCCAGACCTGCTGCTGATGCTCGACACCGAGCAGTTTCGCGATACTGGCCTCCGCACCCGGCTGCTGTCCCGCGACCGAGCGCAGCGTGGTGCGCAGGCCGAGCAGACCGCCGGACTGCGCGTCGCAGAGGATGCCGCCGAGGGCGGTGAGCCGTTCGTCGTCCATCTCGTGGGGGGTGGCGGCGGCGATGTCGAGCAGCGCCTCGCCACCGGACCCCAGCGACGAGTCGTGGGAGAGGGCGACCCGCTCGTTGGCGAGCGTGGTGCGGGCGAGTTTCCAGCCGTCGCCCGGCTGTGCGACGAGCATGTCGTCGGGGACGAACACGTCGTCGAGGAAGATCTCGTTGAACTCCGACTCGCCGGTGATCTGCCGCAGCGGGCGGATGTCCAGGCCGGGGGCGGTCATGTCGAGCAGGAAGTACGACAGTCCCTTGTGCTGGGGTGCGGTGGCGTCGGTCCGGGCCAGCAGGATGCCCCAGTGGGCGTCGCGGGCCATGGAGGTCCACACCTTCTGCCCGGTGATCCGCCAGCCGCCGTCGGTCTTCTCCGCGCGGGTGCTCAGGGACGCGAGGTCGGAACCGGCTCCGGGCTCGCTGAAGAGCTGGCACCAGACGATGTCGCCGCGCAGGGTCGGCGCCAGGAACCTCTCCTGCTGGGCGGCGTTGCCGTGGGCGATGATGGTCGGAACGACCCAGCCGCCGATGATCATGTCGACGGGGGTCAGGCCCGCCGTGCGGATCTCCTCCGCGATGACCAGCTGGGGCACGGCGTCGGCGCCCTTGCCCCACGGTGCGGGCAGATGCGGCGCGGTGTAGCCGTGGTCGGCGAGATGGACGAGCCGTTCCCTGCCCTCCAGGGCGGCCGCGGAGCTCAGTTCGGCGCGGACGCCGGCGCGTATCTCCTCGGCCCCGGGCGGCAGTTCGACGCCGAGATGGCGGCGGACGCCGTCCAGGGTGAGCCGGGCCACCCGGCGGCGCCACCGGGCGGTCGGGCCGAGGGTGAGGCGCAGGGTCTGGACCCGGCGCAGCCAGAGGTGGGCGTCGTGCTCCCAGGTGAAGCCGATGCCGCCGAGGACCTGGATGGCGTCCTTCGTGGTGGTGAACGCCGCTTCCACGCTGGTCGCCCCGGCGACGGCGGCGGCGAGGGACGCCTCCGCCGGGTCCTGGACGGCACCCGGTTCGCCCGCGCGGGCGGCGTCCCAGGCGCAGGCACGGGCCTGTTCGGCGAGCGCGAGCATCCGTGCGCAGCGGTGTTTGACGCCCTGGAACTGGCCGATGGGGCGGCCGAACTGCTCGCGCACCCGGGCGTATTCGGCCGAGACGGCGACGGCCCGGTCGGCGATGCCGGAGGCCTCCGCCGCGAACAGGACCGCGGCCAGGTCGAGCGGGAGTTGCTGGTCGACCGCCAGTACGGCGCTGGCCGGGACCGCCGTGTTCCGCAGGCGCACCCGGGACGGTCGGCGGGCCGGGTCGTGGCCGGCCACGTCGGTGGTGTCCGCCGAGGCGCGCGGCAGCACGAACCACGTCGTGCGCTCGCCCTCGCGGGCGGGCAGCACGAACAGGTCGGCGAGGTGGCCGCCGATGACGAGTTCGGACTCGCCGGAGACCGTCGCGGCGCCGTCGTCGCCGCGGGAGAGTGTGAGGCTTCCGGCTCCCAGGCCCACGGCGCCGATCGTGGTGCCGTCGGCGAGCCCGGCCAGATGCGTCCGGTGGCCCGCCCGGTGCAGGACCGCGGCGGCGAGCGTCGTGGGCAGGAAGGGGCCCGGGGCCATGGCCCGGCCCAGTTCCTCGATGACGACGGCGAGTTCGAGGAGCCCGTATCCGGCACCGCCCGCCTCTTCGGGCAGGTGCAGGCCGAGCAGCCCCTGTTCGGCGAGGGTATGCCAGAACGGCGGGAGCATCTCCTGCTCGGCACTCACCGCCTTGCGGACGGCGTCCTGGGTGATGTGCCGGTTCGCGAACGTGCGTACGGTGTCGCGCAGGTCGCGGTGCTCTTCGGTCAGTCCGATGGTCATGGCGGTCCCTCAGATCCGTTCGATGATCGTCGCCGTCGAGTGCGCTCCGCCGGCGCACATGGTGACCAGCGCGGTGGACTTGCCGCTGCGCTCCAGTTCATGGAGGGCCTGGGTGATCAGCCGGGCGCCGGTCGAGCCCACCGCGTGGCCGAGGGCGATCGCGCCCCCGTTGACGTTCACTTTGTCCATGTCGGCGCGGTGGACCTGAGCCCACGACAGCACGACGGAGGCGAATGCCTCGTTGATCTCGACCAGGTCGATGTCGGCCAGTGTCATGCCGGCCTTGCGCAGCACGTGGTCGGTCGCCTCGATGGGCCCGTCGAGGTGGTAGTAGGGGTCGGAGCCGACCATCCCGGAGGCGACGATCCGGGCCCGCGGGCGCAGTCCCAGGCGGTCGGCGCGCTCGGCGCTTGTCAGGAGGACGGCGGCGGCGCCGTCGCTGATCTGGGAGGAGTTGCCGGCGGTGTGGATGCCGTCGGGCAGCACCGTCTTCAGCTGGGCGAGACCCTCGGTCGTGGTGTCCCGGAGGCCCTCGTCGCGGGTCACGGTGGCGTTCTTCCCGGTCGGGCCCTCGGGGCCGGGCACCGGTGCCTCGACCTCGATGATCTGCCGGTCGAAGCGGCCTTCCGCCCACGCCCGGGCGGCGTTGCGCTGGGAGGCGAGTGCGAGGGCGTCCGCGTCGGCCCGTGTGGTGCCGCGTTTCCGTGCGATCCGCTCGGCGGCGGTGAACTGGTCCGGCATGTCCAGCGCGAAGTCCTCCGGCACCGGCCTGCCGGTCCCGGGGGTGAGCGCCTGCCCGAGGAAGACCCGGCTCATCGACTCGACGCCGCAGCCGATCCCGGCGTCGATCGCACCGGAGGCGATCAGCCCGGCGATCAGGTGCACGGCCTGCTGGGACGAGCCGCAGGCGCAGTCGATGGTGGTGCAGGCGGTGGCGTGCGGCAGTCCGGTGTGCAGCCAGGCGCTGCGGGTGACGTTGTTGGACTGCTCGCCGGCCTGGGTGACGCAGCCTCCGATCACCTGGTCCACCGCGTCGGGGGCGATTCCTGCGCGTTCCAGGAGGCCCTGCTGGGTCAGCCCCAGCAGCTCGGCCGGGTGCAGCCCCGACAGCGCTCCGCGGCGTCGCCCGACCGGTGTGCGCGCGGCTTCGACGATGACGGCCTCGGGCATGGTTCTCCATAAGGTGTGAGGCGGCCCTTGGCAGGCCGGGTCGGTTGGCGGACGGCTCGGCGGACCGGCCTGATCCGGCCGGTCGCGGCGCCTGACGCGGCCTCGGGGAGGCTCACGGGGTTCAGCACCGCACCCAAAAACTAGAATTCGTTCTTGTGCGGTGCAATACCCAGTCCCACTGAATGGCTGTCCCACTGAATGGCTCCGCGCCGCCGGCCGACCGGAACGGGCGGCAGCTCAGATGTGCGAGCCTCCGTCGACCCTGATCTCCGCTCCCGTCAGGTAGCTCCCGTCCCGCGAGGCCGCGAAGGCGATGACACCGGCGATCTGCTCCGGGTCGGCAGCGCCCAGCAGCGACCGGATCCGCCCGTAGTAACTGGCGTCCAGTTCCGGCGGCAGGACGTGCGGCCCCACCAGCGGCGTGGCGACCGTGCCGGGTGAGACGGGCACGACGCGGATGCCCCGGTGCACCACTTCGGCGGCCAGGGACAAGGAGAACGCCAGCACCGCGCCCTTCGATGCCGAATAGGCGCTCATGTACGGGTTACCGTGCGCGGCCGACGACGAGGCGACGTTGGCGATGACGCCCGTCCGGTCAGGCAGGTGCCTCAGCGCCTCACGGCAGAACAGGGCCGTTCCGACGGCGTTGACGGAGAACAGCCGATGCATGTCGGCGACGGTCAGCCGGTCGATGGGCGTCGTCCGGTGGATGCCCGCCACATTGATCAGGACGTCGATGCCGCCGAGTTCTCCGGCAGCCGCACGTACGGCGTCCACGACGGCGCTCTCCTCGGCGACGTCGGCGACATGGGTCACGATCCGCCCGGGCCCGGAGGCCGCGTCGGCGGTCTCCCGCAGGCCGTCGCCCGAGAGGTCGACGGCGAACACGGCCGCCCCCTCGTCCACCAGGCGGATCGCCGTGGCCCGACCGATACCGGACCCCGCTCCGGTGAGCAGGACATCGACACCCTCGAAACGCTTCATCACGGCCCTTCTCTCGGACAACCGCAGGCAGGGCGGCGGACGTTACGCGGCTCCGGCGACCGGTGTCGGCGCCGTCCCGCTCACCGGAACCGCCCGTCGACGGGGGCCCGGCGGGTGCCGTTCCGGTCAGTGGGACTGCCCCGGTGGGCCGACAGCGCCCCGTCCTACCGTCCGAACACTGGAGACCCTGCGTCCTTGAGGGGATGGGAACAACGTGACCGCAGTCGAGTCAGAACACGACGGAGTCCGCGCCATCGAGGCAGCGGCCGCACCGGCCCGGTTTGCCCGTGGATGGCACTGCCTGGGGCTGTCGGAGAAGTTCAAGGATGGCAAGCCCCACTCGGTCCGGGCCTTCGGCCAGAAGCTCGTGGTGTTCCGCGGCGGCGACGGCGAGCTCAGTGTCCTCGACGCCTACTGCCGCCACATGGGGGGCGACCTCTCCCAGGGCATCGTCAAGGGCGACGAGGTGGCCTGCCCCTTCCACGACTGGCGCTGGGGCGGCGACGGCCGCTGCAAGCGGATCCCGTACGCCCGGCGCGTGCCGCTCCGGGCCCGCACGGCGGCCTGGCCGACCCTGGACCAGGACGGGATGCTCTTCGTCTGGAACGACCCCGAGGGAAACCCGCCGCCGGCGGACGTCACGATCCCCCGTATCGAGGGGGCGACGAGCGACTCGTGGACCGACTGGATCTGGTACGAGACCGTCGTGGACGCCAATTGCCGCGAAGTCGTCGACAACGTCGTGGACATGGCGCACTTCTTCTACGTGCACTACTCGTTCCCGACGTTCTTCAAGAACGTCTTCGAGGGTCACACCGCCACCCAGTTCATGCGCGGTACGGGCCGCCCGGACGCGCGCCCGCAGGCGCAGAACGGACAGCCGAAGACGACCGGCAGCACGTCGGTGGCGTCCTACCACGGCCCGTCGTTCATGATCGACGACCTCACCTACCACTACGACACGGGCGATGTGCAGTCGGTCCTGATCAACTGTCACTACCCGTTGAGCGCCGACCGCTTCGTCCTGCAGTACGGCATCATCGTCAAGCGCTCGGACAGCCTGGAGGGCACGGAAGCCGACAAGCTGGCCACGAACATGGCCGATTTCATCAAGCTGGGCTTCGAACAGGACATCGCGATCTGGAAGAACAAGGCCCGCATCGACAACCCCCTGCTGTGCGAGGAGGACGGCCCGGTCTACCAACTGCGCCGCTGGTACGAGCAGTTCTACGTCGATGCCGCCGACGTCAGGTCCGAGATGGTGGATCGCTTCGAGTTCGAGCTCGACACCACCCGTCCCGTCGAGGCCTGGCAGAAGGAGGTCGAGACCAACCTCGCCCGCAAGGCCGCGGCCGAGAGCCGGCCCGTCTGATGCCGCGCGAGGACAACCGGCTGACCGACGGCGCGCCCATGCGTCCGCTGTCCTGCCTGCGGTGCGGCAACCAGGTGCGGGTGCGCAAGAGCAGCTGGCAGCAGACGAGCGTGCAGTGGGACGCGAAGGCCATGCTGGACTGCCCGGAAAGGCAGGCCGGCGGATCCGGCGAGGGACCGAACGGCGGTGCGTTCGAAGGCTGCCGTTCGCTCGGTGACACGATCCGGGAGGCCGCGCTGAGCGGTGCGATCACCGTGCTCCAGGAGTGAGGGAGCGGGTCGCCCCGGTTCAACGGTGAAGGGGTGGCC
>NZ_JBHVFF010000176.1:0-17757 GCF_042801895.1 Streptomyces sp. NPDC057543
ACCCCGGGGCGGGGTACCGGCCGTCGGCCGTGACGCGGGCAGAACACCCGGGTCAGGAGAGCAACTCCACCTCCGCGAGCGTCCCTTCACCGGCGAACACCAGGCGGTAGTGCGCGTACGAGCCCGGGGAGCCCACCGAGAACACCCTCGTCTGCCTGTCCCAGGCGAACGACTGGCCCGACCGCTTGTCGAGGTCCTTCCACGTCGCGCCGTCCGACGAGCCCTGGAGGACCCAGCCCGTCGGGGCCCTGTCCGCCGCGCTCGATGTCAGCGTGTACTGGGCCGCGCCCGTGGCCGAGGCCACCGGCAGGTCCACCGAGGTGACCGTCGCCGACGTGGCCGACGTGTTGTCGAAGAGGGCACCCTCGCCCTTCAGGACGTCCGCCTTCGGCGTCGCCACCTTGTCGTCCGTGGTGATCGAGGTCGGCGCCGCGTCCTTGCCGGTGCCCCACGACGACGGCTCGGCGCCCATGTCGAAGTCCAGCACACCGCCCTTGGCCAGCAGGTCGTGCGGCAGTGAAGTCGAGGCCCAGTTCTTGCCGTTGACCTTCAGGCCCTGGACATAGATGTTCTTCGCGCTGTTCTTGGGCGCCTTGACGACCAGGTCGTGGCCGTTCTCCAGGTGGACCGTGGTCTTCTTGAAGAGCGGGGAGCCGATGGCGTACTCGCCACTGCCCATGACGAGCGGGTAGAAGCCGAGCGAGGAGAAGAGGTACCAGGCCGACTGCTCGCCGTTGTCCTCGTCGCCGTGGTAGCCCTGCCCGATCTCGCTGCCGGTATAGAGGCGGCTCAGGACCTCGCGGACCTTCTCCTGCGCCTTCCAGGGCTGCGAGGCCGCGTCGTACATGTAGGTGACATGGTGCGCGACCTGGTTGCTGTGGCCGTACTGCCCCATCCGTACGTCACGCGCCTCGGTCATCTCGTGGATGACGCCGCCGTACGAGCCGACGAACTCGGGCCCGGCCGTCTCCGGCGTGGCGAAGTACGTGTCGAGCTTCTTCGCCAGGCCGGCGCGCCCGCCGTACAGGTTCGCCAGGCCCCGGCTGTCCTGCGGGGCCGTGAAGGCATAGCCCCAGCCGTTCGTCTCCGTGTAGTCGTAGCCCCAGACCCGCGGGTCGTACGTGTCCGGCGTGAGGCGCCAGTCGCCCTTCGCGTCCTTGCCCTGGAAGAAGCCCACTTTGTTGTCGAAGAGCTCGACGTAGTTGCGGGCGCGGTTCAGGAAGTACTCGGACTCCTCCTTGTACCGCTCCTTCTTCGTCTTCTCGTAGAGCGCCCGGCCCATCTGCGCGATGCCGTAGTCGTTGAGGTAGCCCTCCAGCGACCAGGACAGGCCCTCGTGCGTGGCGGTGTTCGCGTAGCCGACGAACGGGGACGTCGCCATGCCCTTGCGGCCGACGCCCGAGGACGGCGGGACCACCGTGGCGTTCTTCAGCGCCGCGTCGTACGCCGCCTCGGCATCGAACTTCACGCCCTTGACGTACGCGTCCGCGAACGCGACGTCCGAGGAGGTGCCGGTCATCAGGTCGGCGTAGCCGGGGGAGGACCAGCGGGAGATCCAGCCGCCGTCCTTGTACTGCTGGACGAAGCCGTCCACCATCTCACCGGCCTTGTCCGGTGTCAGGAGGGAGTACGCGGGCCACGTCGTCCGGTAGGTGTCCCAGAAGCCGTTGTTGACGTACACCTTGCCGTCGACGATCTTCGCACCCGTGTGGGTCGGGGTGTCGGAGCCGACCTGCGGGGAGAAGGGGCTGGCGTACTTGTCCTTGCCGCCGACCTTCTCGAAGCCCGAGTTCGGGTACAGGTACAGCCGGTACAGGCTGGAGTACAGGGTGGTCAGCTGGTCGGCCGTGGCGCCCTCGACCTCCACCTTGCCCAGGATGCCGTCCCAGGCCCGCTGCGCCCGGTCCTCGACCGCGCCGAAGGAGCGCGCGGCGGGGACCTCGGCGGCGAGGTTCTGCTTGGCCTGGTCGATGCTGATGAGCGAGGTCGCCAGGCGCAGGCCGACCGTGCGGTCCTTGCCCGCGTCGAAGCGGAGGTACCCGGTGACATCGTCACCACCGCCGCCGGACAGCTTGCCGCTCGCGGTGACCGGCGCGTCGAAGACGCCGTAGACGAAGAGCCGGGTCGCGCCGGTCGAGCCGCCGCTCTTCACGTCGGAGAAGCCGGTGAAGGAGCTGGAGTCCGGATCGAGGGTGAGGCCACCGTCGTTGGAGACGTTGTCGAAGACGACACTCGCGTCGTCGCCGGGGTAGGTGAACCGCATCCGGGCCGCGTGGTCGGCCGGTGTCATCTCGGCCTTGAGGCCGTTGTCGAAGGTCACACCGTAGTAGTGCGGCTTCGCCGTCTCGTTCTCGTGGTGGAACGGCAGCGCACGCGCCTTGCGCGAGGCGTCCGGAGTGCCGGAGACCGCCGACGGCATCAGCTGGAAGGTCTGCCGGTCGCCCATCCAGGGGCTCGGCTCGTGGCTGGCGCTGAACGCCTGGAGCGTGGGCAGGTTGTCGTCGTTGTTGCCGCGCGCGTAGTCGTACAGCCAACTGGTCGATCCGGCGTTGGTGACCGGCGTCCAGAAGTTGAAGCCGTTCGGGACCGCGGTGGCGGGGAAGTTGTTGCCACGCGAGAAACCACCGCTGGAGTTGGTGCCCCGGACCGTCGACGCGTAGTCGGAGAGGTGCGGGCGTCGCTTCTCGGGCGCCTTCGGGGCGATCTTGATGTCGTCGATCCAGCCCTGGAACTTCGCCGGGCCCTTGGGGGAGTCGTACGCCACCAGAATCCGGTCGACGGTCTTGCCCGCCGCGACGGTGCCGATCACCGAGTCGACCTTGTTCCACTGGTTGACGTACAGCCGCTTGGCATCGGCCTGGCCCTGCGGGGTCAGCGGGCCGCCGTTGCTGTCGGTCGCCCGCAGATCGCTCAGGTACGTGCCGTCCGTGAACGCCAGGTCCACCGAGACATGCGTCGCCGGGTACGAGAGGTCGGTCTCGCCCATCTGGGGATAGATCACATATGACAGTGAGGTGTCACGGGTGACAGCCGTGTTCACATCGAAGATCTTGTTGTACGAGTAGGCCCGGCCGTCCGCCTTGTGCGTACCGGCGTACCGCAGGGCCTTCTTACCGGTGAAGCCCGCGCCCGCCTTGGCGGTGGGGGAGCCGGACGGGCCGCGGTCGGCCTGGCTGCGCATCGAGTCGGGGGCCGGGGCCGAGGTGTCGCCGTCGGAGAACTGGACGTCCGCGAGCTGGGTCGCGTCGGAGGCGCCGTTGTTCTTCGTGATCTGCAGGCGGTAGTGCTGGTACGCCGTGTCGGATGTGACATCGTACGACCTCGTCTGGAACCGCTCGGTGAAGGTCTGGCCGGTCCGGGAGTCCAGGTCCTTCCACGTCCTGCCGTCGGCGGAGCCCTGCAGGGTCCAGTCCTTCGGGTCGCGCTCGTCGTGGTCATTGGCCGACGTCAGCGCGTACGTGACGACCTTGACCGGTTCGACGAGATCGAACTCGACCCAGCCGGTGGGCTCGAAGGCCAGCCACTTGGTGCCGGGCTCCCCGTCGATCAGGTTCTCCTTCACCTCCCCGCCGCCGGTGTTCTCGCCGCTGGCGCGGACGTCTGTCACCTTGTCGGTCACATTGCCCGGTATTCCGGCGGAGAAGCCGCCATCGACACCCGATGACCGCTTCTTTCCGTCCGGGCCTTCTTCGACGGTGTTGCGCCAGTCCGGCTGCTTTTCATCCGCTTCGAAGGAAGAACTGAACGTCCGTTCCCCCAAGGCGCTTTGGCCCTTTTCTCCGGTCCGTGCCGACTGCGCGGCGGCCGCGGTGGGGGCTGTCACGACCAGAACCAGTGAAGCCGCGATCAGCGCGGCCGTACGGCTTTGTCTCTTACGAGAACCATGTCGGGGCTGCATGCCGGGCATTCCTCCCGAGGAAGCGTGCTTGGACAACGTTGTCACGGAGTTGCACAAGGTCCAGTAGGGAGCCAAGTGACGGGATGTGTCAAGGGTGTTGGGCGTGAATCGCCGACGGAATCAACCGTAATGCGGAAATCGTTACGCCCGGATCGGGACGCACGGGGTCCAGGTATCCGCGAGGTCTCAACTCGGGAAAGACTGCTGCTCAAACTTGCATTCGATCTTGCTCAGTTGGTCGCAAGTGGACTATACCTGTCGGCGTCTGCACCGCCGTTTCCGGTGACGCGGACAGGGGGACACGGGGGAACGGCCGAGGACGGCACAACAGGTGCGATCCGATGTCCGAACTCCCTCGACCCCCCGCTGCACATGGCTAGCCTGAAATCAGCACCACCCAAGCGCAACTGACCGCGGTGGCGGGGCCCTTCGCCTGTCTGGCGAATATCGACGGGCGACCGGTACACACCGCCTGAGTCCTGGAGAAGGCGAGGACTTGAGCATGGGATCCACCTCCGCCCACAAGAATGAGGGCCTTGGCCGTCGCGATGTGATCAAGCGATCTGCCGCACTCGGTCTGATCACCGTGCCGACGATGAGCTTCCTGTCGGCATGTGCGAGCAGTGACAGCGGCGGCGACAAGAAGGTCGAGAAGGGCAAGACCAGCAAGACGAACCCGCTCGGCGTCAACGAGACGGCTCCCCTCGAGGTAGTCATCTTCGACGGTGGTTTCGGCCAGCAGTACGCTCTCGACGCGGAGAAGAAGTACAACGCCGCGTTCCCGAAGGCCCCGAAGGTCAAGCACGCCGCGACCCAGAAGATCCAGTCGCAGCTGCAGCCGCGCTTCAACGGCGGCACCCCGCCGGACCTGATCGACAACTCCGGCGCCGAGCAGATGGACATGGGTGTCCTGGTCGGCAAGAAGCAGCTGCTCGACCTCACGCCGTTGATGGACGCCCCGTCCATCGACGACCCGAGCAAGAAGGTCCGCGACACGCTGCGCCCCGGTGTCCTGGAGATGGGCCAGTTCGACGGCGACCCCGTCTGGATCATGTACTACGCGTACACCGTGTACGGCGTCTGGTACTCGCAGACCGCGCTCGACAACCTCGACGCGCAGTACCCCGAGAACTGGGACGACATGCTCGCCCTCTGCGCCAAGGCGAAGAAGAAGGGCATCGCCGGCTGGACGTACCCCGGCAAGTACCCGTACTACCTGCCGTTCTCGCTCTACCCGTTCATCGCCAAGATCGGTGGCCGGGAGGTTCTCGACAAGATCGACAACCTGGAGCCGAACGCCTGGATGGACCCCGCGGTGAAGGCGGCGTTCGAGGCGTACTACGAGCTGTACCAGAAGGGCTACATCCTCAAGGGCACCCCCGGCCTGACCCACATCCAGTCGCAGACCGAGTGGACCAAGGGCAAGGCGCTGTTCATCCCGAACGGCTCGTGGGTGGAGAACGAGGCGGCGCCGACCACGCCCAAGGACTTCAAGATGATGGTCGCGCCGCCGTCCGGCCTCGACTCGTCCGACAAGATGCCGTTCGGCACCATCTGGGCGTCCGGCGGCGAGCCGTTCATCGTCCCGGCCAAGGCGAAGAACCCCGAGGGCGGCATGGAGCAGCTGCGCATCATGCTCTCCGAGGAGTCGTCGAAGAACTTCACCAAGCAGGTCAAGTCGCTCAGCGCCTTCAACGGCGGCACCGACGGTCTGACTCTGTCGACCGCCATGCAGGCCGGTGTCGACTCGCTGAAGAAGGCCGGCGACAACGTGGTGAACCCGCGTCTGCAGGACTGGTACGTGAAGCTCCAGAAGGAGCAGATCGGCGTCGCCGGCATCGGCGAGATGATGGCCGGCCGCGCGACCCCGGCCGAGACCCTCAAGAAGATCCAGGCCTTCGCGGACGCGGCGGCCAAGGACCAGTCCATCAAGCACTACAAGCACCAGTGAGCAACCGTCACCAGCGGCGGCACCCGCGGAAAGATCGGGGTCGGTAAACGATGCAGCATGGCAAGTACCGTTTCATCGTGGGGTTCTTGGTAGTCCCACTGGCGTTGTACGCGGTCTTCGTCATTTGGCCGTTCATCCAGTCCATTTACTACTCGTTCACGGACTGGACCGGCCTGAGCCCGGACTTCAAGATGGTCGGGTTCGACAACTACACGAGGATGCTGAAGGACGACATCTTCTGGAAGTCGTTGCAGCACAGCGTGTTGCTCGTGCTGCTGCTGCCGCTGGTGACGCTGGGCCTGGCGCTCTTCTTCGCCTTCATGCTCAATGTCGGAGGCCGGCGGCGCAAGAACGCCGCGGTCTCCGGCGTGCGGGGCTCGTCCTTCTACAAGATCGCCTATTTCTTCCCGCAGGTGCTCTCGATCGTCATCGTCGCCCTGCTCTTCCAGTTCGCTTTCAACCCCACCAGCGGGATGCTGAATTCGACACTGAAGGCGATCGGTCTGGGATCCATCCAGCCGGACTGGCTGGGCGATCCGAGTCTCGCGCTCGTGTGTGTCATGTCGGTGCTGGTGTGGTCGACGGTCGGATTCTTCGTCGTCCTCTTCTCGGCCGGCATGGCGTCCATCCCGAAGGACTTCTACGAGGCGGCGCTCCTCGACGGCGCCAACCGCTTCACCACGTTCTTCCGCATCACGCTTCCGCTGCTCTGGGACACGGTGCAGTCGGGCTGGGTGTACATGGGGATCCTGGCTCTCGGCGTGGAGGCGTTCACCGCCGTACAGGTCATGACCGTGGGCCCCGGTGGTCCCGACTACTCGACCACGGTCCTTCCGCTGTACGTGTACCAGACGGCCTTCCGCGACGGGCAGGCCGGATACGCGACAACGATCGGTGTCGGACTGCTCATCGTCACCATGGCCTTCGCCGCCGTCGTGATGCGGCTGGGCCGGCGCGAGCGGCTGGAGTTCTGATGCTGCGATTGACGGGGGCCGGCCCCCGGATCACCGGCAGGCACCACAGGTCGGTCTCCGTGTCCGGCTCGAAAGTACGAGGTGAGTACACGTGAAGACGACTGACACCCCTCCCACGGCACCGGCGGCGGACCCGGCACCCGTGGCCAAGGCGCCCGCGCCCGCCGTCAAGGAGAAGAGCGGCGAGGGCCAGGTCCTCAATGTCTTCTCGCACGGTGTGCTGATCATCTGGGCGATCCTGGTCGTCCTGCCACTGCTCTGGGCGGTGATGGCGTCCTTCAAGACGGACGACTCGATCCTGTCGACGCCGTGGGCGCTGCCCGACAAGCTGCACTTCGAAAACTGGTCGCGCGCCTGGACCCAGGCGCACATGAGCGACTACTTCTTCAACACCGTCGTGGTGGTGGGCTGCTCGCTCGTCGGAACCCTGCTGCTCGGGTCGATGGCGGCATACGTACTGGCGCGGTTCGACTTCCCCGGCAACCGCTTCCTCTACTACCTGTTCATCGGCGGGATGAGCTTCCCGATCATCCTGGCGCTGGTCCCGCTGTTCTTCGTCATGAACAACATGGGCCTGCTGAACACGCGGCACGGACTGATCATGGTCTACATCGCGTATTCGCTGCCGTTCACCGTCTTCTTCCTCACCTCGTTCTTCCGGACACTGCCGAGTTCGGTGGCGGAAGCGGCGATGATCGACGGGGCCTCGCACACCCGGACGTTCTTCCAGGTGATGCTGCCGATGGCGAAGCCCGGCCTGATCAGCGTCGGTATCTTCAACTTCCTCGGGCAGTGGAACCAGTACATGCTGCCGACGGTGCTCAACACCGATCCGAACCACCGGGTGCTCTCCCAGGGCCTGGTCGAACTGGCCACCAGCCAGGGGTACAAGGGTGACTGGTCCGGACTCTTCGCCGGTCTGGTGATGGCGATGCTGCCGGTCCTCGCGGCCTACATCATCTTCCAGCGCCAGGTCGTCGCCGGGCTCACCGCGGGGGCGGTGAAGTAGCGCTCGCAACCCTCCGTACACACACGAACCGCCCGTCGGCCACACGCCGGCGGGCGGTTCGTCGTGTGCGGGAGGTCGCCCCCGGTGAGGGCACCGTGCTCATCCGAGGCTTCGCATGCTCAAGGTCTTGACGGGGAGTACCTCAAAACGCTCAGCTTAGAGTTCACATGTTAGAGAAATCGGTAGGAGTGAGAGAGTCGATGGAGACTCCGGGTTCGCAGACATCTCTGCATCGCGCCAACCTTGAGCGGGTGGTGCGCGCGGTACGCATGGCGGGCTCGCTCACCCAGGCGGAGATCGCACGGAGCACCGGACTGTCGGCGGCCACGGTCTCCAACATCGTTCGCGAACTGAAGGACGGCGGCACGGTCGAGGTGACCCCCACCTCGGCGGGCGGCCGACGGGCCCGCAGCGTCTCGCTCAGCGGTGACGCCGGCATTGTGATCGGCGTCGACTTCGGTCATACGCATCTGCGGGTGGCGATCGGCAACCTCGCCCACCAGGTGCTCGCCGAGGAGTCCGAGCCGATGGACGTCGACGCCTCGGCCGCGGAGGGGTTCGGGCGGGCGGAACGCCTGGTCAAACGGCTCATCGAGACGACCGGGATCAGCCCGGACAAGGTGATCGGGGTGGGCCTCGGTGTTCCCGGCCCGATCGACGTCGAGTCCGGCACGCTGGGCTCCACGTCGATCCTGCCGGGCTGGACGGGCATCAACCCCAGCGAGGAGCTCGCGGGCCGGCTCGGCGTGCCGGTGTACGTCGACAACGACGCCAACCTCGGCGCGCTCGGCGAGCTGGTCTGGGGGAGCGGGCGCGGGGTCAAGGACCTCGCGTACATCAAGGTCGCCAGCGGTGTCGGCGCCGGTCTGGTGATCGACGGGCACATCTACCGGGGGCCGGGCGGCACGGCCGGCGAGATCGGGCACATCACGCTCGACGAGTCGGGTCCGGTCTGCCGCTGCGGCAACCGCGGATGCCTGGAGACGTTCACCGCCGCGCGCTACGTCCTGCCGCTGCTCCAGCCCAGTCACGGGCCCGATCTCACCATGGAACGGGTGGTCCAGTTGGCCCGCGAGGGCGATCCGGGCTGCCGCCGGGTGATCGGGGACGTGGGACGCCACATCGGCAGCGGGGTGGCCAACCTCTGCAATCTGCTCAACCCCAGCCGGGTGGTGCTCGGCGGTTCGCTCGCCGAGGCCGGTGAGTTGGTGCTCGCACCGATCCGCGACTCGGTCTCCCGCTACGCCATTCCCAGCGCGGCCCGGCAGCTCTCGGTACTGCCGGGGGCGCTCGGCAGCCGGGCCGAAGTGCTGGGTGCGCTGGCCCTGGTGCTGAGTGAGATGGGGGATTCGACCCTTTTGGAAAACACCCTGTCGCCAACTACCCCCGCCTTCACTTAGATAACGAATGGCACCGTTGTCATCTCGTTAAGGATTTACTCCTTGACGCTGACGTCTCAGCCGAGTTGACTTCCTGCCACCTCGGCCGCACCGTCGCGGCCTCGTCAGGGAGGCAACCCCACATGAACGCAACGACGCGACGCATTGTCATAGGCACGGCCGCTGTTTCCATGGCCGTCTCCCTCGCAGCCTGTGGCAAGGCCGGTGACGACAAGGACTCCGGCAGCGGCGGCGACAGCAAGACCATCGGCCTGCTCCTGCCGGAGAACAAGACCACGCGTTACGAGACGTTCGACCGCCCCATCATCGAGGCGAAGATCACGCAGCTGTGCGGCGACTGCAAGGTCAAGTACAACAACGCGGCGGGGGACAGCGAGACCCAGAAGAAGCAGTTCGACGCGCTCGTCACGCAGGGCGTGAAGGTCA
Source organism: Streptomyces sp. NPDC057543 (assembly GCF_042801895.1). Classification (NCBI taxonomy): domain Bacteria; kingdom Bacillati; phylum Actinomycetota; class Actinomycetes; order Kitasatosporales; family Streptomycetaceae; genus Streptomyces; species Streptomyces sp. NPDC057543. The sequence goes on from NZ_JBHVFF010000176.1 coordinate 9,659, forward strand.
TCATCCTGGACACCGTCGACTACAAGGCCGCGAAGTCCTGGGTCCAGCAGGCCGCGAAGAAGGGCGTCAAGGTCGTCGCGTACGACCGCCTCGCCGAGGGCCCGATCTCCGCCTATGTGTCGTACGACAACGAGAAGATCGGCCAGCTCCAGGGCGAGGCGCTGGTCAAGGCGATGGGCGCCAAGGCCAAGGACAGCAACGTTGTCATGATCAACGGCTCGCCGACCGACCCGAACGCCCCCTTCTTCAAGAGGGGCGCGCACAGCGTCCTCGACAAGCAGGTCAAGAAGGTCGTCTACGAGCAGGACATCCCGGACTGGTCGGCGGACGAGGCCAACAAGAAGATGGGAGCGGCCATCGACTCCCTGGGCAAGGACGGCTTCCAGGCTGTCTACTCCGCCAACGACGGCATGGCCGGCGGGATCATCACGGCCCTGAAGAAGCAGGGCGTGAAGGTTCCGGTCGGCGGTCAGGACTCCGAGCTCGCCGGTCTGCAGCGCATCCTCACGGGCGAGCAGGCCTTCTCGATCTACAAGCAGATCAAGCCGGAGGCCGAGACCACCGCCGAGATCGCCGTCCGGCTGCTCAAGGGCGAGAAGATCGACGACCTGGCCCCGGTCAAGGTCGACAGCCTCTCGGGCGAGTTCAAGGGCACCCCGTCCAAGCTGTACGACGCCTCGGTCGTGACCAAGGAGAACATCGCCTCCACGATCGTCGCCGACAAGGTCTACAAGGTCGAGGAGATCTGCACCGCCCAGTACAAGGCGGCCTGCGACGCTGCCGGCGTCAAGTAGTCACCCGCCGGCAGACGTCACCCCGGTCCGGTCCGGCGCCCACCCCGTCACATGCCCCGCAGCAGGGGCGGGCGCCGGACTTCCCACCGGTTCCGGTCACCGCACGCGGCTGCCCTCAGGGGCGCGCCGCGAGGCCCGGGCCGGCACGGAACTCGTTCCCGGGAGCCGTCTCGGCGCGTGGTCGTCCCCCGGCGACGACGTTCCGACGCGGTCCCCGGAGACGTTCCGTTCTTCCCGGCGGCCCGGTGACCGGCCCCGCCCCCTGTGCTCAGCAGCACCATCCCCGCCGGTCAGGCGGCGAAGGAGATGATTTACGTGTCCGCTACGCCCGTGCTGGCGTTGCGCGGAATCTCCAAGCGGTTCGGCGCCGTCCAGGCGCTCACCGATGTGGACCTGGAGATTCGCTCCGGCGAAGTGGTCGCCCTGGTCGGCGACAACGGCGCCGGCAAGTCGACCCTCGTCAAGACCATTTCGGGGGTCCACCCGATCGACGAAGGCGCCATCGAGTGGGAGGGCGAACCGGTCCGCATCAACCGGCCGAACGACGCCCAGGAACTCGGAGTCGCCACCGTCTACCAGGACTTGGCGCTCTGCGACAACCTCGATGTGGTCGCCAACCTCTTCCTCGGCAGCGAACTGCGCAAGGCCTCCGTCCTCGACGAGATCGGGATGGAGAAGCGCGCCAAGGAACTGCTCGACACGCTGTCCATCCGGATCCCCAGCGTCCGTATCCCGGTCGCCTCGCTCTCCGGCGGCCAGCGCCAGGTCGTGGCCATCGCCCGCGCCCTGATCGGTGACCCCAAGGTCGTCATCCTCGACGAGCCGACCGCCGCCCTCGGCGTCGAGCAGACCGCCCAGGTCCTCGACCTCGTCGAGCGGCTGCGTGAGCGCGGCCACGGCGTCATCCTCATCAGCCACAACATGGCCGACGTGCGCGCCGTCGCCGACAAGGTGGCGGTGCTGCGACTGGGCCGCAACAACGGAGTCTTCGACATGGCGACCACGTCCCACGAGGAGATCATCTCCGCGATCACCGGTGCCACGGACAACGCCGTCACGCGCCGCCAGGCCCGCACAGCCACGAAGGAGGACGCGAAGTGAGCGACCTCGCCAAGACCCCCGAAACCGCCGATGACAAGCCCGCGGCGACACCCGCGGCCGAGCCGTCGGCGGCCCCGGCCCCCGCGGTGGACCCGCGCCTGCTCATCCGCGAGGAGGGCTTCAAGGGCTACTGGTCCGAGTTCACCCGCAAGGTGCGTGGCGGCGAGCTCGGCTCACTGCCGGTCCTGGTCGGCCTGATCGTCATCGCGGTCGTCTTCCAGTTCCAGAACAGCAACTTCCTCTCCGCCAGTTCCATCGCCAACGTCGCCGTCTACAGCTCCGGCCTCGGCATCATGGCGGTCGGCATCGTCTTCGTGCTGCTGCTCGGCGAGATCGACCTGTCCGTCGGCTCGGTCGCCGGTGTCGGTGCGGCCGTCTGGGCCGTGCTCAACGTCAACCACGGCTGGAACGACTGGTCGGCGGTGCTCGTCGCGGTGCTCTCCGGCATGGTGCTCGGCGCGCTCCACGGCTTCTTCTTCGCCAAGATCGGGGTGCCGGCCTTCGTCGTCACCCTGGCCGGTTTCCTTGGCTGGAGCGGTCTGCAGGAGTGGATGATGGGCGGTGAGGGCTCGATCAACACGCCGTCCGGCAGCGTCGTCGAGAACCTCACCAACTACTTCTTCGAGGACAAGGCCGTCGCGTACGGCGTCGCCCTGGTCGCCGTCCTCGCCTACGCCGCCTCGCTCCTGATGGACAGCCGGCGCCGCGGGGCCGCGGGCCTGCCGGCGCGTCCCACCACCGAGGTCCTGCTCCGCACGGGCATCGTCGCGATCCTGTGCTTCGCCGTCGCGTACGTCCTGAACGAGCCCTCCGGCGCCCGTGGCCTGCCGCTCGCCCTGGTGCTCTTCCTCGCCGTGCTGATCGTCGCGGACTTCGTCGCCCGGCGCACGAGCTTCGGCCGTCAGGTCTTCGCGGTGGGCGGCAACCCGGAGGCCGCGCGCCGCGCCGGTATCAACGTGGACCGGGTCCGGATCACCGTCTTCGCCCTGTCCGGCACGCTGGGCGCCTTCGGCGGTCTCTTCATCGCCAGCCTCTCCGGCGGCGCCACGAAGAGCGTCGGCGGCGGCAACACACTGATGCTGGTCATCGCCGCCGCCGTCATCGGTGGCACCAGCCTCTTCGGAGGCCGGGGCAAGGTCTGGTCCGCGCTGCTCGGCATGATCGTGATCCAGTCGATCCAGCAGGGCCTGAACATGATCGGTATGGCCAACGCCATTCAGTACATGATCACCGGCGCTGTTCTGCTGGCCGCCGTGGTCATCGACTCGGTCTCCCGCCGCACCCAGAAGACCGCAGGTCGCGCCTGACATCGCGGCCGCCCCACCAGTGCCCGGCGCCCCGATCGAGGCGCCGGGCACTGCCGGCTGCGGGCAGGGGGTGGGGCAGCACACCCCTGCCCGATGTCTGCCAGGACAGGCGGAACACTAGACTCATCGGATCGGCATCCTCGATCAGCTCAACGCAAGGAGGAACGGGTGGCTCTGCTGACCCGCATCGGTGGACCGCGCGACCTGGACCGGCTGACTCCCGAGCAGCTGGACCAGCTCGCCGAAGAGATCCGGACCTTCCTCGTCGACGCCGTTTCGAAGACCGGCGGACACCTCGGCCCCAACCTGGGCGTGGTCGAGCTGACCATCGCCCTGCACCGGGTCTTCGAGTCGCCGAAGGACAAGGTGCTGTTCGACACCGGTCACCAGAGCTATGTGCACAAGCTCCTCACCGGTCGCCAGGACTTCTCGAAGCTCAAGAGCAAGGGCGGCCTCTCCGGCTACCCCTCCCGCGCGGAGTCCGAGCACGACATCATCGAGAACTCGCACGCCTCCACCGTGCTCGGCTGGGCCGACGGCCTCGCCAAGGCCAACGAGGTGCTGGGCAAGGACGACCACGTCGTGGCGGTCATCGGTGACGGCGCGCTCACGGGCGGTATGGCCTGGGAGGCGTTGAACAACATCGCCGCCGCCAAGGACCGCCCGCTCGTCATCGTCGTCAACGACAACGAGCGCTCCTACGCCCCGACCATCGGCGGCCTCGCCAACCACCTCGCCACGCTGCGCACCACCGACGGCTACGAGCGCTTCCTGGCCCGCGGCAAGGACATCCTGGAGCGCACCCCCGTCGTCGGGAAGCCGCTGTACGAGACGCTGCACGGCGCCAAGAAGGGGCTGAAGGACTTCATCGCCCCGCAGGGCATGTTCGAGGACCTCGGCCTGAAGTACGTCGGCCCGATCGACGGCCACGACATCGAGGCCCTGGAGTCCGCGCTCCAGCGCGCCAAGCGCTTCGGCGGGCCCGTCATCGTGCACTGCCTCACCGAGAAGGGCCGCGGCTACACCCCCGCCCTGCTCGACGAGGCCGACCGCTTCCACGCCGTCGGCAAGATCCACCCCGATACGGGCCTCCCGGTCGCCACCTCGGGCCTCGACTGGACCTCCGTCTTCGGTGAGGAGATGGTCAAGCTCGGCAAGGAGCGCAAGGACATCGTCGCGATCACCGCGGCCATGCTCCAGCCGGTCGGCCTGACCAAGTTCGAGCAGGCGTTCCCCGACCGGATCTATGACGTCGGCATCGCCGAGCAGCACGGCGCGGTCTCCGCGGCCGGCCTCGCCACCGGCGGACTGCACCCCGTCTTCGCGGTGTACGCCACCTTCCTCAACCGCGCCTTCGACCAGGTCCTGATGGATGTCGCGCTGCACAAGTGCGGTGTGACCTTCGTCCTGGACCGGGCCGGCGTCACCGGCACCGACGGTGCCTCGCACAACGGCATGTGGGACATGTCGATCCTCCAGTGCGTGCCCACGCTCCGGATCGCCGCCCCGCGCGACGCCGACCAGGTCCGCGCCCAGCTGCGCGAGGCCGTCGAGGTCGACGACGCGCCGACCGTGGTCCGGTTCTCCAAGGGCGCGGTCGGCCCGGCGGTCAAGGCCGTCGGCCGGGTCGGCGGCATGGACGTCCTGCGCGAGCCCGGCACCACCCGGCCGGACGTCCTGCTCGTCTCCGTCGGCGCGCTCGCCCCGATGTGCCTGGAGATCGCGGATCTGCTCGACGCCCAGGGCATCACGACGACGGTCGTGGACCCGCGCTGGGTCAAGCCGGTCGACGAGGCCATGGCCCCGCTGGCCGATCGGCACCGGGTCGTCGTCACCGTCGAGGACAACAGCAGGGCCGGCGGCGTCGGCTCCGCCGTCGCCCAGGCGCTGCGCGACGCCGGGGTCGACGTACCGCTGCGCGACTTCGGTATCCCGCCGCGCTTCCTCGACCACGCCTCCCGCAAGGAGGTCATGGCCGAGATCGGGCTGACCGCCCCGGACATCGCCCGCCAGGTCACCGGCCTGGTCGCCAGGCTGGACGGCCGCTACGAGCCCGGCGCGGACGACGCCTCCGTCGCCGCCGAGCCCGTCCGCGACTGAGACCCTGAGGGCACGGGCGGCCTGCGGACCGCGGTGCCACGGGGCCGTACGGGCGAACCGTGATACGGCCGATGGGCCGGTCGGAGCACCCTGTTCGGGTGGTTCGACCGGCCCATTCGCGTGAAATCGCCCCGTCCGGAGCCCTCCGCGGCAGGCGTGATCCGAATCATGGCGTACACGACGAGTGCGTGGAGGTACGCCGGTGACTGCCCAGCAGGACACACCACCCAGCAGTGATGGACTGTTCCGGACCAAGACGGTCGAACAGTCCATCCGCGATACCGAGGAGCCGGAGCACGCGCTCAAGAAGTCCCTCTCCGCGCTGGACCTCACGGTCTTCGGAGTGGGCGTCATCATCGGCACCGGCATCTTCGTGCTCACCGGCAAGGTCGCCAAGGAGACCGCCGGCCCCGCCACCGCGCTCGCTTTCGTCGCCGCGGCCGTCGTCTGCGCCCTGGCCGCGCTCTGCTACGCCGAGTTCGCCTCCACCGTCCCCGTCGCCGGCTCCGCGTACACCTTCTCCTACGCCTCGCTCGGCGAACTCGTCGCCTGGATCATCGGCTGGGACCTGGTGCTGGAGTTCGCGCTCGGCACGGCGGTGGTGGCGGTCGGCTGGTCCGGCTACGTCCGCTCGCTGCTGGACAACTTCGGCTGGGCCATGCCCGACGCGCTCTCCGGAACCGATGTGGCGAAAGGATTCGGCTTCGACATCCTGGCCTTCGTGCTGGTGCTCGTCCTGACCGTCGTCCTGGTGCTCGGCATGAAGCTCTCGGCCCGGGTCACGACGGTTGTCGTCGCCATCAAGGTCGCCGTGGTGCTGATCGTGATCATCGCCGGACTGTTCTTCATCAAGGCCGCCAACTACTCGCCCTTCATTCCCGAGGCTCAGCCACAGCCCTCCGGTTCCGGGCTGACCGCGCCGCTGGTCCAGCTGATGTTCGGCTACGCGCCCACGAACTTCGGCGTCATGGGCATCTTCACCGCCGCCTCCGTCGTCTTCTTCGCCTTCATCGGCTTCGACGTGGTGGCCACCGCCGCCGAGGAGACGAAGGTTCCGCAACGTGACATGCCACGTGGCATCCTCGCCTCGCTCTTCATCTGCACCCTGCTCTATGTCGCCGTTTCGCTGGTGGTCACGGGCATGGAGCACTACACCGAACTGTCCGTCGAAGCCCCGCTGGCCGATGCCTTCAAGGCCGTCGGCCATCCCGTCTACGCCGGGTTCATCAGCTTCGGCGCCGCGATCGGCCTCACCACGGTCTGTCTGATCCTGCTGCTCGGACAGACCCGGGTGTTCTTCGCGATGAGCCGCGACGGGCTGCTCCCGCGGTTCTTCTCCGTGACGCACCCGCGCTTCCGCACCCCGTACCGCCCGACCATCCTGCTCGGCGTGATCATCGCGATCGTCGCGGGGTTCACGAGCATCAACGAACTGGCGACGCTGGTGAACATCGGCACGCTCTTCGCGTTCGTCGTCGTCGCCCTCGGCGTCCTGGTGCTGCGCCGCACCCGCCCCGATCTGCACCGCGCGTTCCGCACCCCGTGGGTGCCGCTGATCCCGGTCCTCTCGGTGGCCGCCTCGGTGTGGCTGATGCTCAATCTGCCGGCCGAGACCTGGCTGCGGTTTGCCATCTGGATGATCATCGGCGTGATCATCTACTTCGCGTACGGGCGCAGCCACAGCAGGCTGGCGCGGGGCGATGCCCGGTAGTAGCGGCGCGTCCGGCATGCACTGTCTCGCGGATACTATGACGGTATGACTTGGCTGATCACGGGTGGTGCGGGTTTCATCGGGGCACACGTCGTAAGGGCGATGCTCGACGTGGGCGAACAGGTCGTCGTGTACGACGACTTGTCCACGGGTGACCCGAACCGGGTACCCGAGGGCGTGCCCTTCGTCAAGGGTTCGACGCTCGACCGTGACGCCCTGGACGGGACCCTCGTGGAGTTCGGCATCGACGGAGTCGTCCACCTCGCCGCGAAGAAGCAGGTCGCCGAGTCCGTGGCCCGCCCGCTCCACTACTACCGGGAGAACGTGCACGGGCTGCAGAACCTCCTCGAGGCCGTCACTGCGGCTGGCACGCGCCGCTTCCTCTTCTCCTCGTCCGCCGCCGTGTACGGCCTCCCCGACGTCGACCTGGTCAGCGAGGACACTCCGTGCGTTCCGATCAATCCGTACGGCGAGACCAAACTCGTCGGTGAGTGGATGGTGCGTGCGGCGGGCGCCGCCCACGGCATGGCGACCGCTTCGCTCCGTTACTTCAACGTCGCGGGCGCGGCCGGACCGCAGCTCGCCGACACGGGCGTCTTCAACCTGATCCCGATGGTGTTCGAGAAGCTCACCGAGGGCCGTGCTCCGGTGATCTTCGGTGACGACTACGCGACGTCGGACGGTACCTGCGTCCGCGACTTCATCCACGTCGAGGACCTGGCCTCCGCCCACGTCACCGTGGCGCGCGCCCTGGGCGAGCGCGGTGACGGGACCGACCTGACGGTCAACATCGGCCTGGGCGAGGGGGTTTCGGTGCGCGAGATGATCTCGCTGATCGGCGAGGTCACGGGATACGGACCGGCGGCGGAACCGACCGTGTCCGCCCGGCGCCCGGGTGACCCGGCCCGGGTCGTGGCCTCGGCCGACCGTATGCGGGAGGAACTGGGCTGGACGGCCCGGTACGACGTGCGCGAGATGGTCGCGTCGGCCTGGGAGGGCTGGTGCCTGCACCACCCCGAGGCGCGCCGCTGAGGGTGGCCCGGAACGGCTGATGCGGCGATGCCCCGGGGTGCTTTCACCCCGGGG
>NZ_JBHVFF010000177.1:0-17690 GCF_042801895.1 Streptomyces sp. NPDC057543
GCCGATCATTGCGCCTCGTAGCAGTGGGCCCGGCCGTCGCGCCATTCGATCCAGGTCGGATCGTCGAGTAGGTGCTCGGCGTCGTAGACCCCGGCCTGCCGCAGGAAATCGATCAGGTCGCGGTCGCTGTGCGCGAGGCCGGCGAGACCACCGTTGATGGTGACCGCCCGGCCGCCCGTGCCCGGTGCCGGGCGGTGCACGACGATCGGAGCACCCATGCCCCCAGGGTGCGCCCGCTCGGGCGTTGACGCTCGCGGTGGGTCAGGCGCTCTCGTAGCGATGCGCTGCGGCGCCCTGCCACTGGACCACGGCGGGGTTGTTGAGGATCAGCTCCGGATTCGCCAGCCCGGCGTCGGCGAGGAACACGACGAGGTCCTGATCGCTGTGTGCCATGCCGAGCTTCTCGTCGCGGCTGTTGATGTGCACGGTCACCAGCCGGCCGCCGGACGGCGTCGGCGCGTGGATGGTGATCGGTGGTGTCGCCATGACTCCAGGGTGGCCTGCGGCGACGGCTCGCGCGACCGTGGGAACACGGACCCGGACGTGCGGGGGAGCGTATGACGTCGCACCGTGGACGCCGACGATCCCGCTCCGTGCGCGGGCCGGCCGCACCGTGGCGTACCCCGGGAAGGAGACGATGACAGTGGTGAAATCCCAATCGGTTTCCGAAGCGGTTTCCATACCTGTTGACGGTTCGGCCATCGTCGGCGACCTGGTGATTCCCGAGCAGGCCGCGGGGGTGGTGCTCTTCGCCCACGGCAGCGGCAGCTCGCGCCACAGCCCGCGCAACAGGGCCGTGGCCGCGTCCCTGCGGGAGGCGGGGTTGGGCACGCTGCTGCTGGACCTGCTGACCGAGCAGGAGGAGCGGTTGGACGCCGTGTCGGGGCAGTACCGCTTCGACATCGGCCTGCTCGGGCGACGCCTGGTGTCCGCGGTGGACTGGCTCGGCGGCCGGCCGGCCACGGCGGAGCTGCCTCTCGGGCTCTTCGGCGCGAGCACCGGGGCCGCCGCGGCCCTGGTGGCGGCGGCCGAGCGGCCCGGCCGTGTCCAGTCCGTCGTGTCGCGTGGCGGCCGTCCCGACCTGGCGGCTGAGGCGCTGAGCCGGGTGCGATCCCCTGTACTGCTCATCGTGGGCGGCGACGACGGGCACGTACTGATGCTGAACCGGGAGGCGGCCGAGCAACTGCGTGTGCCGCACCGGCTCCACGTGATTCCCGGCGCAACACATTTGTTCGAGGAGCCCGGTGCCTTGGAAGACGTCGCGGCCGCGGCGTGCCAGTGGTTCTTGCGTCCGGGGCAGGAGGAAGGGCGGCCATGAGGTCCATCCGTCGGGTCCGGCGCACTCAACCCGTCCGCCGGACCGGCGCAAGGCCGTGGTCGGCGAGCGGGCCGACGGCCAGCCCGGCCGTCCGCAAGCCGTTGATCAGTTCCGGCAGTGTCGCGAGTACCGGCCGCCACTGGCACGATGCCGACTGATCGGCATCGTGCAGGAGGACCGTCCCGCCGCCGCGCAGCCCCCTGCGTACGGTCGTCAGGACCCCGTCGGGCGTCGCGTTCTTCGCCCATTCCCGCCCCCAGGCCGACCACAGCACCGGTCGCAGCCCGCAGGCCAGGGCGGCGGTCCACCGGCCGCCGGTCAGGATTCCGTACGGCGGCCGGTACCACAACGGCCGGACGCCCGAGACCCTTCGCACCGCTTCGGCGGCACGGGTGACCTCGCGCAGGTCCCGGCCGGGGGCGGGAAGCCATGGGCGGCTGTGTGTCCAACCGTGAACGGCGAGTTCGTGCCCGCGGCGGGCGATGTCACGGCCGAGTTCCGGATGGCGCAGCAGACTGTCCCCGAGCACGAAGAAGGTGGCGCGGGTGGACAGCCGGTCCAGCGCGTCGAGGAAGAGCGGGGTGGAGCGGGGGTCCGGGCCGTCATCGAAGGTCAGGGCGACATGCCTGGAATGGCCGAGGCCGGCCAGGGAGGGAAAGCACGTCCGGCGCAGCCCCGGCAGCCATGTGCCGGCCGGGGCGACATGAGCGGTCAGCACAAGCGCCGACACGGTCAGTGGGGCACGGAGCGCCATGGGGATCCTGCTGTGCCGGGGGTTCAACGGGCTTCTGTCCCTTCGTCGTCAGCGGCCGTCGGCAGTCGGTCGGGCCGGCTGTGCTTGGTCGTTCTCGTGGCATCCCAGTGACCCGCGACCGCCGGGGAGAGCGACAGGCCCACCGTGCCTGCAGCCACCAGGCACGCACTCGTCGGGGCCGGCGGCAGTTGATCGACCAGCGCGATCCGCTCGCCGGACAGCACCTTCCCCAGCACCACGCTCACCAGCGCGTCTCCGAGCGTGAGCGCCGGCTGGGAAGCGGCCAGGGTCCCGGCACGCAGTGTGAAGAGGAGCTCGCTCGCCATCAGCGGCTGAACCACCGACAGGCTGCCGGCTGTCGGCGCCCCCGCCTGCGGGACGGCGGACAGCCCGAGCGCCGTCACACCGGCCGGCCAGAGGGGACGGCGCACCAGCCGCGCCAGAGCGCGCATCCCCTGCCACACCGCCGGCCTGCCGCCCACCGCCTCGGACTCCGTCTGTTCCATGGCGGCGCGCCGCTGCAGCACCGATGCCGCGCCATTGGCGAGGGTCGCCCACAGCGCCAGATCCACGGCGAGGACGTTCATGTCGCCGATCAGCCGAAGCGGGCCGCGAGCCGGTGATAGAGCCCGGGGGCCACGGAGCGCACACACCCCGGCAAGCGCAGCCAGCCGGGGACGTACACCTCCTCGCGGTCCGCGGTGAAGGCCTCCCAGACCGCGTCGGCGACGCGTTCCGGCGTCATCGGCCGGGGCCACGAACGGGCGTACGGCATCCCTCGGCGCTCGAAGAACGGCGTGTCCACCACACCGGGGACCATATGTGTGATGCGCACACCGGTTCCCTTCAATTCGTAGCGCAGAGCGTCCGCGAAGGCGGCAAGGGCAGCCTTCGCCGCCGAATAGACCGCCTCACCGCGGACACCGGTGGATCCCGCCACCGATCCGATCAGCATGATGTGTCCGCGCCCCGCCGCGAGCATGTGGGGCAGCAGCAGCCGTACCAGATGGACGACGGAAACCAGATCCACGGTGAGGACCCGGTCGGCGGCGGCAGCCGGCATCGCGTGGAAGGAGCCCGCCCAGCCGACCCCTGCCGCCGCGACGAGCAGGTCCACCCGGCCGGCGGCGTCCAAGGCTTCCTCGACCAGCTTCTCCGTGCTGTCGAGCGACATCAGGTCCGCGTACAGCGGCGTCGAGCACGTCGCCGCCGCGATACCGTCGAGCCGCTGCCGGTCGCGCCCGCTCACCAGAAGCCGCCAGCCGCCTTCGGCGGTGATCCGCTGTGCCACCGCGGCCCCGATACCCGAGGAGGCCCCCGTCACCAGGGCCACTCCGGCCCGGACGTCGTGACCGTCCGACGCGTCGCCACCCGGCACGCCGCGGTGAGCGATGCACGGAACACGTGGCATGGCCTCTCCCTGTCTCAGTACTGTGCGGCACGGTGGCCCGCCCCTCGGAGACCGCGGACGCGGGCATTGCGGTGTCGGGTCTGGTTAGGGGTAGCCCGAGTGGGCTCCCGTAAAACCGTTGAAGGCCATACCTCACTGCACCGAACGCACCGACAGGACGGAAGTACCGGGTTCCGCGCCCGTCCCGACGGATACTCCGAGGGCTGCCGACCTCAGAGGTGATCACGTGCCTGCCGCTCGTCCGACTGAGCTACCGGACCCGTGTGGACCGCTCCGCCGCCCGGTGGGCTCCCGCTGCTACCGGTGGAAGTCCCGTCGGAACGGCCCCGCGCCGGACGGCGAGCAGGGAGTCCCCGGAGCGTACGGCCGATGAACGCGGCGCCAGGACGCTTCCTGATCCTGAGCGCCGGTATGGGCTCCGGCCACCACGTGGTGGCCGCCGAACTGGCCCGCAGACTGGAGGCCGGGGGAGGGCGGACGACGACGGTCGATGTCCTCGACCTGCTGCCCGCGGGAATCGGCCGCGGACTGCGCTCCTTCTACCGGACGGCCGTCTGCCGCACGCCCGTGGTCTATTCCGCGCTGTATGCGGCCTTCTTCCGGACCGGCGGCGGCCCCCGGCCCGGCAGTTCCCCGTTGGCGACCCTCGCGCAGCAACGGCTGCTCGACCTCGTCGCACGACAGCGGCCGGACGTGGTCGTCCCGGTCTTCCACCTCGCCGCCCAGCTCACCGGCGGACTCCGCGCCCGTGGCGCGCTCACGATCCCGAGCGCCGTCGTCATCACCGACTTCGCCGTTCACCGCCAGTGGCTGCACCCGGGCAACGATCTCCATCTGTGCCTCACGTCCGATCTCGCACATCGGGTACGGCGAGCGGTACGGCGTCCGGCGGTCGTGTCCGGCGCCATGGTGGCACCCCGGTTCCACGCCCCGGCGCCGACGGCGGCGGACTGGCGGCGACGCCTCGATTCGCCGGGCCGGTCGCCCGTGCTGATCTCGACGGGCGCCTGGGGGGCCGGATCGCGTGTGGCCGGGACCGCGCGCCTGGTGGCCGCGGCGGGATACGTGCCGGTCGTGCTCTGTGGTACGAACACCCGGTTGCGCCGGGACCTGTCACGCCTCGCGCATGTACGCGCGGCGGGCTGGGTCGACGACATGCCGGGCCTCATGAACGCCTCCCGCGCGCTCATCGACAACGCCGCAGGCCAAACGGCACTCGAAGCCATGGCCGCCGGAGTTCCGGTGGTCGGCTACCGGGCCATTCCGGGCCACGGCAAGGAGGGTGTACGCCGGATGGCGGAGCACGGTCTCACCGATTACGCGACGGACCCCCGGGCGCTGGTCCGCGCCCTGGACCGCCTGACCGCGCCGGGTCCGGTGCGCGATCGGCGCGTCAGTGCGGCCCGCGGAGTGTTCTCCGGCGCGGGAGTCCTCCCCCTGCAGGCCCTGGCGCGAGCGGTCTGAACCGACCGGCCCGCGACCACGTACCACCTCCGCCACCGGACCGGCGGCGGCGCCGTGCTCGTCGGCCCCGCCGCCGGGGAGCTCCGCCGAAGCCTTGCGTCAGCGGCCGATCTTGCGCTTGTTCCACACGTCGAATCCGACCGCCGCGAGCAGGACGAGGCCCTTGATGACCTGCTGGTAGTCGGTGCCGATCCCGACGAGCGACATGCCGTTGTTTAGGACGCCGAGCACCAGGCCGCCGATGACCGCGCCCATCACCGTGCCGACGCCGCCGCTCATCGACGCGCCGCCGATGAACGAGGCGGCGATCGCCTCCAGTTCGAAGTTGAGACCCGCCTGCGGAGTGCCCGCGTTCAGACGTGCCGCGTACACACAGCCCGCGAGCGCCGCCAGGACGCCCATGTTGACGAAGACCAGGAAGGTGACGTGCTTGTCCTTGACGCCGGACAGCTGCGCGGCGGCCTTGTTCCCGCCGAGCGCGTACACATGCCGCCCGACCACGGCATTGCGCATCACGTAGCCGAGCAGGAGCAGCAGGGCGCACATGATGAGCATCACGACCGGCACGCCGTGGAAGCTGGCCAGGGTCAGCGTGAACGCCACCACGGCGGCCGTCATCGCCACGCACTTGGCCACCCACAGACCCTGCGGAAGGGTGTCGAGGTCGTAGGCGAGCTGACGCCTGCGGTCGCGCCACTCGCGCAGCAGCAGGAAGACGATCGCGACCAGACCGAGGACGAGCGTCGGGTTGTGGTACTGCGTGTACGGGCCCATTTCGGGGATGAAGCCCTTGGCGATGTTCTGGAAACCGTCCGGGAAGGGCGCGAGCGACTGGCCCTCCAGGACGATCTGCGTCAGGCCGCGGAACAGCAGCATGCCGGCCAGCGTCACGATGAACGAGGGAATGCCGACGTACGCGATGAAGAAGCCCTGCCACGCGCCCGCGACCGCGCCGATGAGCAGCGACAGGACGAGCGCGAGTACCCAGGGCATGTCCCCCTTGACCATCATCACCGCTGCCATGGCCCCGACGAAGGCGACCAACGAGCCGACGGACAGGTCGATATGGCCCGCGATGATGACGATCATCATGCCCATGGCCAGAATGAGGATGTAGCCGTTCTGCTGGATCAGATTGGACACGTTGTTCGGCAGCAGCAGGGTGCCGTCGGTCCAGATCTGGAAGAGCAGAACGATGAACGCCAGGGCGACGAGCATGCCGTACTGACGCATGTTGGCGCGCACCGATCGCAGGAGCAGAGCGCCTGTCGAGAGCCGTTCGGACGGTGTCGGGGACGCGCCCCTGGGGGGAGTGGTCGTAGTGGTCATGGCGGGGCCTCAGCTTCTGTTCGTCGTCGTGTCGCGTGTCATCAGGCGCATCAGGAGTTCCTGGGTGCAGTCCGCGCGGGCGACCTCACCGGTCAGCCGGCCCTCGGCCATCGTGTAGATCCGGTCGCACATCCCGAGCAGCTCCGGCAGCTCGGACGAGATGAACAACACGGCCTTTCCGTCGGCCGCGAGCCGATCGATGACGGTGTAGATCTCGTACTTCGCGCCCACGTCGATGCGGCGGGTCGGTTCGTCGAGGATCAGCACCTCGGGGTCGGCATGGATCCACTTGCTCAGGACGACCTTCTGCTGATTGCCGCCGGACAGGCGCCCGACCCGCTCGAAGACCGAGGGGGCCTTGATGTTCATCGAGGTGCGGTAGCGCTCGGCGACCTGCCGTTCCAGATGCTCGTCCACCACTGCGCCGATGCCGCCGACGCCACGCCCGCGCATGCCCGGCAGCGAGGCCAGGGAGATGTTGCGGCCGATGGTGTCGATGAGGTTCAGGCCGTACCGCTTGCGGTCCTCCGTGACGTACGCGATCCCGGCGCCGATCGCCGCGGACACCGTCCTGGTGACCACCTCGCGCCCGCCGACCGAAACCGTGCCGCCGACGTAGTGGCCGTAGGAGCGGCCGAAGACGGACATGGCGAGCTCGGTGCGGCCGGCGCCCATCAGGCCCGCGATGCCGACGATCTCGCCGCGGCGTACGGTCAGGGACACGTCGTCGACCACCGTGCGCTGATGGTCGACGGGATGGCGGACCGTCCAGCCGGCGACGGCCAGGGCTTCGGTGTCCTCGCCGGTGTAGCGAGTGCGGTCGGGGAAGCGGTGGTCCAGGTCGCGGCCGACCATGCCGCGGATGATGCGCTCCTCGGACAACTCGGGTGTGGCTGAAAGAGTTTCACGTACCGTCAACGTTTCGATCGTCTGCCCGTCGCGCAGGATGGTCACCGAGTCGGCGACCTCGCGGATCTCGTTCAGCTTGTGCGAGATGATGATGCTCGCCACGCCCTGCTCGCGCAGCTCCAGGATCAGGCCGAGCAGCTGGGCGCTGTCCTCGTCGTTGAGCGCGGCCGTGGGCTCGTCGAGGATGAGCAGCTTCACCTCCTTGGACAGGGCCTTGGCGATCTCCACCAGTTGCTGTTTCCCGACGCCGATGTCCGCGACCGGCGTTTGCGGCTTCTCGCGCAGACCCACCCGCTTGAGCAGTGCGCCCGCCCGGCGGTAGGTGTCGTTCCAGTCGATCACGCCCCGGGCCGAGGTCCGCTCGTTGCCGAGGAAGATGTTCTCGGCGATGGAGAGATACGGGACCAGGGTCAGCTCCTGGTGGATGATCACGATGCCGTGCCGCTCGCTGGCCTGGATGTCCTTGAAGGCCACCGGCTCGCCCTCGAACCGGATCTCGCCCTCGTAACTGCCGTGCGGATGCACGCCGCTGAGGACCTTCATCAGGGTCGACTTGCCCGCGCCGTTCTCACCGCAGATGGCATGGATCTCTCCGGGCCGTACCGTCAGGTTCACCTCGGTGAGCGCCTTGACGCCCGGAAACGTCTTCGTGATGGAGCGCATCTCCAGTACGGGCCGCGTCACTTGAGCTGTCCAGCCGTGAAGTGCCCCTCGCTCACGAGGAGATCGGTGTTGTTCCTGTCGATACTGACCGGCTTGAGCAGGTAGGAGGGCACGGTCTTCTTGCCGTTGTCGTAGTCCTCGGTGTTGTTGACCTCCGGCTTTCTGCCGTGGAGGACCGCGTCGCCCATCCGCACGGCCTGCGCGGCGAGTTTGCGGGTGTCCTTGAAGACGGTCTGCCGCTGCTCGCCCCGGATGATGGATTTCACCGAGGCCAGCTCCGCGTCCTGTCCGGTGACGATCGGCAGGTCCTTGCCGCTGTATCCGGCGCTCTTGAGCGCGGAGATGATGCCGATCGAGATGCCGTCGTACGGCGACAGGACTGCGTCGACCTTCTGGTCGCCGTAATTCTTGCTGATCAGGTCGTCCATCCGCTTCTGCGCGGTGCCGCCGTCCCAGCGCAGCGTCGTGGCCTGGCTCAGCTGCGTCTGCTTGCTGCGCACGACGAGCTGCCCGCTGGCCAGGTAGGGCTCCAGAACCTTGAGGGCGCCGGTCCAGAAGTACTTGGTGTTGTTGTCGTCGGGTGAGCCCGCGAACAGCTCGATGTTGAACGTCTGCCCGGCGGCCTTGTCCGGCTTGCCGAGCTTCAGTTTGTCGACGATGTACTGGCCCTGGAGCTCCCCGACGCGCTCGTTGTCGAAGGACGCGTAGTAGTCGACGTTCTCGGTGCCCATGATGAGGCGGTCGTACGAGATCACGGGGATGCCCGCGTCGTGGGCGCGGGCCAGGACGTCGGTGAGGGCTGAGCCGTCGATGGCGGCGACCACCAGGAGTCGGCGCCCCTTTGTGATCATGTTCTCGATCTGGGCGACCTGGTTCTCCACCTTGTCGTCGCCGTACTGCAGATCGGTCTTGTACCCGGCCTTCCGGAATTGCTCGGCCATGTTCCGGCCGTCGGCGATCCAACGCTCGGAGGCCTTGGTGGGCATGGCCAGGCCGATGGTGCCGCTCGTGCCGTCATCGGCGCGGTAACGGCTGCCGCCTCTGGCCTCCTGGCCGCAGGCGGTGAGGGAGACGGTGAGCAGGGCGGCGGCCGTGCAGACGGCGGCGAGGCGGGTGTGGCGTATGCGGGTGCGGTCGGTCATGGATCAATTGCCTTCCGGGACGGGGAAACGCCTCAGGTCTCCCGGCAGCCGGGAGCCGAGCGGCGACATGCCGCCGTCCGCGCCGTGCCGGGCGAGCAGGTCGAGGACGAGCCGCCCGCGCCGGACGCGCTCGCGGGCGGTCGCCAGGGTGTGGTCGCGCAGTTGGGCACCGTACGGGTAGATCCCGGACGCGTTGCTCAGGCCGAACTTCAGATAGATCGGGGCGCCGCGCCGGATCAGCTCGGCGACCTCGTACATGCGTACGTAGCCGCCCAGGTCGTCGGGCGCCTCGACGTACATGTCCATCGGGGCGGCACTGACCCTGCGGATCTCGGACAGATGATCCAGCGTCAGGTCGGAGGGCACGTTGAGGGAGTCGGCGCCGAGCTGCTCGTACACCGCGTACGAGGCCGGGTTGACCGGGCCGCTGAGCGCGGACAGTTTCAGCGTGGTGCCGGCGGGCAGCAGCCCGGCCAGCCGCATCCGATGCAGGGTCCACAGCACCCCCTCGTCAGCGACGAGCAGGCAGGTGACGCCCAACTCCGATGCGCGCAGAGCGTCTTCCACGCATCCGGCGAGCGCGTCGTGTCCCCGGGCGCGCAGCCCCGCACCACCGGAACCGGTGCGCGTGGATCCGCCGATGTCCCAGGTGCCGCGCGGTCCGGTGAACAGGCACAGCTCGATGTCCCGCTCGGCGCAGGACTCCACCATCTCGGTGATCTCGCTGTCGGTGAGCATCCAGACGCCGCTGCCCTGACTGATGCGGTGCACCGGCACGTCCTGACGGGCGCTCTCCGCGAGTACGACGCTCAGCGCCTCGGGCCCCTCCACCGAAGGGATCTCCGTGCGCCACGTGCCGCCGTCGGGAAAGGTGTGCGCCGAGGCATCGGCCGGTTCGACGGCGGGCGTGGGATGGCCGACGCGGGCGAGCGCGTCGCCGCCGGGGCGTCGGGGGGAAGAGGGGGCGGTCACGTGACTCCCATGTTCGATATTTCGGACGTCATTCGGATGAGGTGATGTGCGGTGGTACAGGGCTGTCGAGCGGACGAGTACCGCCGTGGGTACCAGGGGTGGTGCGCGGGTACGCATACGTACTGCGGGTGCCGGTACGCATGCGACGGGGCAAAGCTTGCCGGGAAGGGCACTAGGGGTGCAGCAGCACCTTTCCGGTCGCCGGGTCGCCGTCGCCCACCAGGGCCATGGCATCGGCGAACCGTTCCAGCGGGAACGTGTGGGTGATGAGCGGGGCGGGCGAGATCAGCCCGAGACCGAAGGCGCGTACCGCCTCGGACCAGGCCGAGGAGGGTGCGCCGAAGACGGAGCGGATCTCCAACTGGCTCAGTGCGAGATGCACCGGATCGATCCCCCTCGCGCCGGGCGCGAACATTCCGGTGAGCACGACCCGGCCGCCCCTGCGGGCGAGGAGGCAGGCGTCGGCGGCGGTCGACGGTGCGCCCGCGGTCTCCACCACCAGGTCGAAATCGCCTTTTCCTGCGGTCTGTTCAGGCGTCAGGTGCTCGGTCGCGCCGAACCGGACCGCCTGCTCGGCGCGTGTGGCACGGGGGTCGATCACCGTGAGCTCGGCGGGCGACGTAGCGGCGAGCAACTGCACCGCGAGCAGCCCGAGAGTGCCTGCGCCGAGCACGGCGACGCGCTCACCGGGCCGGGGTCGCCCGGCCCGTACGGCGGCCGTGACCACCGCCGCGGGCTCGATCAGCGCGGCGGCCCGCAGATCGGCCGCGTCGTGCAGCGGATGCAACAGGCGTACGGGTACGAGGAGATGGTCGGCGAACGCGCCCGGCTCGGTGAACCCCGTCTCGGCGTATCCACCGGTGCACAGGCTGGTCTCCCCGTACCGGCAGCGCGCGCAGACACCGCAGGACCGGAATCCCTCGGCGACGGTCTTGCGGCCGACGAGCGCCGCGTCCACGCCCTCGCCCACCGCCTCCACCGTGCCCGCCCACTCGTGGCCGGGCACCACGGGATAGTGGACGTAGGCGAGGTCGCGGTGGCCGTCGTAGACCTCGCGGTCACTCATGCAGATCCCGGCCGCGGCCACCCGCACCCGGACCTCGCCGGGCCCCGGCTCCGGCACGGCTGTGTCGACCAGGCGGTGGCTGCCGGGGCGGTCGATGACGATCGCGCGGCTCACTCGGGCTTCCTCTGCTCCCAGTTCTCGGCCCACAGATCGAACCGGGCCCGCTGCTGGGGGAATTCGGCCGCGGCGTCGACATCGAACTCGACCCCGAGGCCGGGAGCGTGCGAGATCTCGAAGCACCCCGTCTCCGGGTCCACCTGCGGCGCGCCCCCGACCACGTTCTTGATCTCCGCGTCCGCGAAGTCGTTGAAGTGCTCAAGAATCTTGAAGTTCGGTGTGCAAGCGGCCAGTTGGAGAGAAGCGGCCGTCAGCACCGAGCCGCCGACGTTGTGCGGGGCGACCAGCATGTAGTGGGTCTCGGCGGTCGCCGCCAGTTTGCGGGTCTCCAGGATGCCGCCGATGTGGCCGAGGTCGGGCTGGATGATGTCGGCGGCCTGCGACTCGAACAGCTCGCGGAACTCGATCCGGTCGTGGATGCGCTCCCCGGTCGCGACCGGCAGGTCCACCCGCTCCGCGACCTTCGCCAGCGCCTTGAGGTTCTCCGGCGGCACCGGCTCCTCCAGCCAGGCCGGGCGGAACGGCGCCATCTCGCGGGCGAGCCGCACCGCCGTTGCCGGGCTGAAGCGGCCGTGCATCTCCAGCATCAGCTCGGCCTCCGGCCCGATCGCGTCGCGCACCGCCTCGATCAGCGAGACGGCGTACCGGGTCCGCTCGTGGTCCAGCTCGAAGTGCCCGGTCCCGAACGGGTCTATCTTCAGGGCCCGGTAGCCGCGTGCCACGACCTCCTTGGCCGCGTCGTGATAGGCCTCCGGGGTGCGCTCGGTGGTGTACCAGCCGTTGGCGTACGCCTTGACCCGGTCGGTCACCTTGCCGCCGAGCAGCTGCCACACGGGCACCCCGAGCGCCTTGCCCTTGATGTCCCAGCAGGCCATCTCGACGACCGCGATGCCGGACATGACGATTTCGCCGGCCCGTCCGTAGTCGCCGTACTTCATGCGCCGCACGAGATCCTCGACGGCGAACGGATCGGACCCGGCGATGTGGTTGGCCTCGGCCTCCCGGAGATAACCGACCAGGGCGTCCGTGCGGCCGAGCATCCGGGTCTCGCCGACACCGGTGAGGCCCTCGTCGGTGTGGACAAGTACGTAGGTGAGATTGCGCCAGGGGGTCCCGACGACATGGGTGGTGATTCCCGTGATGCGCAAGGCGGTTTCCTCTAGGGTCTGTTCGAGATTTCGTCACATGTTCGAGATGGGTGGCGTGACCGTAAACAGGCTCCGCGGAAGGTGTCAATGGGTCGCGCGCCGGCCGATTCCGCAGGGACCGTTGCCCGGCGAACGCGACTGTGTTTAGCCTGTGTTCGCGATACCGGCCGCTGACCGAAATACCGAACGACGGCAACGGACGGCAACCGACGGCGAACGACCAGGGGTGGGTGAAGGAAATGGGACGTCTCGTCCCCGCGGTGACCAGGGCGCTGGACATACTCGAGCTGTTCCTGGAAGGCGACGGAACCCTTTCCGCCCCCGAGATCACCCGCAGACTCCAGCTGCCGCGTACGACGGTGCACGAACTGATCACCACGCTCGCGGCCCGCACCTACCTCGTGACGGTCCCGGGCCGGCCGGGCCGCTACCGCCTCGGTGTGCGCGCCTACCAGCTCGGCAGCCGATACGCGGAACAGCTCGACATCGCAGCCGAGGGCAACGAGGTGGCCCGCGAGGTCGCCGAGACCTGCGACGAGACGGTGCACGTCGCGATCCTCGAAGATCTCGACGTCATCTACATCGCCAAGGTCGACTCGATCCACGCGGTCCGCATGGTCTCGGCCGCGGGCCGCAGGCTCCCGGCCCACTGCACCTCCGTGGGCAAGATGCTGCTCGCCTCGCTGCCGGTCGAGGAACTGGACGCCCGCATCGAGGAAGAGGGCGAACTGGTCGCGATGACCCGGAACAGCATCACTGATCCCGGCGAGCTGCGGGCCGCCCTCGCCGACATCCGCGCCCGCGGCATCGCCTTCGAACACCGCGAGTCCAACCCGGACGTGAGCTGCGTCGCCGCGCCGGTCCGCGACCGCACGGGCCGCGTCGTCGCCGCCCTGTCCATCTCCGTGCCCATGATCCGCTGGAGCGAGGAGGGCGAGGCCGAACTCGCCGAGCTGGCCGCCAAGGGCGCCGCCGCCCTCTCCGCACGTCTCGGCCACCGCGGCGCCCGATGAGGCCCGAGGTCGCCGTCCGGGAGCGGGCCGCCCTCGGCGAGGGCCCCACCTGGGACCCGGCGACCGGACGCCTGACCTGGGTGGACATCCTCGGCTGCCGGGTCCACACCTACGACCCGGCGAGTGGCCGCCGCACGGTCATGGCCACCGGACAGCACGTCGGGGCGGCGAAACCCCGCGCGGGCGGCGGCCTGGTGGTCAACCTCAGGGACGGCATCGGCCTGTACGCCGCGGACGGGGCGTTCTCCTGGCTCGTGCACGACCCGGTGGCCGGCCGCCGCGGCAACGACGCGGCCGTCGCCCCCGACGGAGCCCTGTGGGCGGGCACCATGCGGTACGACGAGCAGCCGGGCGGCGGCACCCTGTCCCGTATCGCCCCCGACGGCAGCGTCACCGAGATCCTCGACGCGGTGGCGGTCAGCAACGGCACCGGCTGGTCTCCCGACGGCTCGCTCATGTACTACATCGACAGCCCCACCCGCCGTATCGACGTCTGCCGCGTCGACGGCCCGCGCCTCCTCGACAGACGACCGCTGGCGACCGTCGAAGAAGGAGCGGGCTTCCCCGACGGTCTCACCGTCGACGCCGACGGCTGCGTATGGGTCGCACTCTGGGACGGCGCTGCGCTGCGCCGCTACACCCCGCGAGGCGACCTGGACCGCACCGTCCGGCTCCCGGTCCGCCGGCCCACCGCCTGCGCCTTCGGCGGCCCCGGCCTGCGCGATCTCTACGTCACCACGGCCCGCACCGGCCCGGGCCGGCCGCACCCGCTGTCGGGATCGCTCCTGGTCCTCCCGGACGCGGGCCCGGGCATGCCGAGCCCGGCCTTCGCGGGCTGACACGCACGGCCCGGTCACCGGCCGACGGCGCGAGCGTGGGGGACGACGACGGCGAGGCCCTGCACGCCGTGTCTTTCGACGGCCATGGGGTGGGAAAGACGTAAGTGTTCTGAGGTAGTTGTTCCGCAGCCATCATGAAGGAGCGCATTCATGCCGATCCCACTCGGTCTCGGACTCCCGCAGATGAAGCAGTACGACATCGGCCGCGATGTGGCCCCCGTGGCCCGCGCGGCGGAGGAGACCGGATTCGCGAGCCTCTGGGTATTCGAGCGTGTCCTGTTTCCCGAGCCGGCCACCCAGGGGCTGTACGGCGTACCGGGGCTGCCGTGGCCCGATCAGTACCGCAGCGTCGCCGACCCGCTGGTCACGCTCGCGCTGGCCGCCGCGGCCACCGGCCGGGCGCGGCTGGGCACCAGCGTCCTGGTCGCGCCGTTGCACGTGCCGTTCCAGCTGGCCCGGTCGCTCGCCTCGCTCGATGTCGCGAGCGGTGGACGAGTGATCGCGGGCCTCGGCACGGGATGGTCCCTGGACGAGTACGCGGCCGCTTCCGTCGCGCCCTTCGAGAAGCGCGGCGCGGTTCTGGACGAGCTGCTGGACGTGTGCGCGGCCGTCTGGGGCCCGGACCCCGTCTCGTACGAGGGTGAGCTGACCACCATTGCCCCGTCCGAGGTCGGCCCGAAGCCGGTGCGCCCCATCCCGGTCTACCTGCCCGCGAACAGCGCGCGCGCCACCCGCCGTCTGGTGGACCGGGCGGACGGCTGGATGCCCGTGGCCATGGGCGCCGCCCAGCTGACCGAGCAGTGGCAGCGGGTACGGGACGTGGCTGCCGAGCGTGGCCGGGAGCGTCCGATCGACGTCTGCGCCCGTGCCAACGCGCGGTACACCGCCAAGCCGTTCGAGGGTGCGGACCGGCAGCCCTTCCACGGGAGCGTGGCGCAGATCGTCGAGGACCTGGTGGCACACGCCGCGACGGGCGTACCGGAGATCATGCTTGACCTGCAGGGCACGACGCGCGACGCCGCGGAGCTGATCGACGTGGCGACCGAGGTGTACGAGACGGCGCGGGCCGCGGGCGTCTGACGGGGGCGCGAGGACCAGCAGGCCTGCGGGACCCACCCCGTCCCGAGCCGCATCGCCCCGGCGTGCCGGGCGATGCGGCGGGCGCCCGGTCAGTGCCGGGCATGGCCCTCCTTGCCCCGCCGGATCCAGTGGGCCCGGCGCTGGTAGCGGGCAACGGGCGGGGTGACCGGAGCAGTGGGCGACGGCTTGGGTTCGTCGAGGGGCGCGGCCTCGGCGGCCGGGGGTGCGGCCGGGGCAGCAGCGCCGCTGGGCGGACGCAGCCCCTCCGTCGAGTACCGCGTCGTCGCGATGCTCTCCACGAGCTGCTCTTCGGTGAAGCTCTCCGAGCCGGGCACATGAGGTACGAAGCCGATGAGCACCCCGTCGCTGACGATCTCCGCGTCGAGACCGGAGGCCCCGTCGACGTCCCACAGCGCCTCGATCCCCTCGTCGAGGACGACCCGGATCCCGAACTCGTAGACACCCGCCTCCACGAGGTGGGCCATCACATTGCGGTCACGAAGCGCCGACACCAACCGGCCGGCGCGGTCCGAATCCATACCGGGCGGACCTCCTTCGACTACGGACACGCGTACGGACACAGGTACGCCCCCATATCCGGATACCTGTTGCGCGGGCTCGCCGGGCGCAGCCTCCCCGGAGGCGCCGTACACGGCGGCTGTACGTGTGGAACTCGCCACGGTACGAACCGGCAACGAGCCGCCGCCGTACAGCAGCCGCCTCTTTCAGCTCTCGGTATCCTCCGCTCGGCGCTCACCCTCGGCCTGCGACGGCTGGGTCCGCATCGTGGCGGGGTGCCGCTCCTCGGCCGGATTCATGTCCTCGTCCAGCCGCTCGCCCTCTGCCTGTGACGGCGTCGGGTACTCGTCGTACTCGCTCATGGCCGCCTCCGTGGTCGGAACGCGTGCCTACAAAAACGAGCGTATCGCGTCGTTCGGCCGGTGGCCCGGCCAGGAACGAGGGGTGGTTGCGGGCGTAGTCTGGCCGTAACGCCTGTGCACCGCGAGTCAGCGACGGAGGCGGTCATGACCGACCCCCACGGCTTCCTCAGGACCCCCCGCCGGCCCGTCCCGGCGCGCCCGGTCCAGGAACGGCTGAGCGACTGGAACGAGGTCTACGCGGGCCAGGCCCGGCTTCCGCTCGTGTCCCAGCAGGCCGGGCGGTGCATGGACTGCGGCATACCGTTCTGTCACAGCGGCTGCCCGCTGGGAAACCTCATCCCCGAGTGGAACGCGTACGCGAGGAAGGGCGACTGGTGGGCAGCGGCCGAGCGGCTGCACGCGACGAACAACTTCCCCGAGTTCACCGGGCGGTTGTGCCCGGCGCCGTGCGAGGACGCCTGCGTGCTCACCATCAACGCCGATCCGGTGACGATCAAGAATGTCGAGCAGGCGATCGCCGACGAGAGCTGGGCGCGCGGGTACACCACGCCGCAGCCGCCCGAGCGGCTCAGCGGGAAGACCGTCGCCGTCATCGGTTCGGGCCCGGCGGGACTGGCGGCAGCGCAACAACTCACCCGCGCCGGACACACCGTCGCCGTATATGAGCGTGCCGACCGCATCGGTGGACTGCTGCGCTACGGCATCCCCGCCTTCAAGCTGGAGAAGTGCCACCTCGACCGCCGCATCGAGCAGATGCGGGCGGAGGGCACCAAGTTCCGTACGGGCGTGGACGTCGGTGGCGATCTCGACGCCGCCGAGCTTGCGGACCGGTACGACGCGCTCGTCGTCGCCGTCGGAGCCACCGGGCGACGGGAGCTGCCCGTCCCGGGCCGCGAGCTGTACGGCATCCACCAGGCCATGGAGTACCTGACCCTGGCCAACCGGGTCGTGGAGGGCGACCGCGACGTGCCGGTCGTCACCGCCGAGGGCAGACACGTGGTGATCATCGGCGGCGGAGACACCGGATCGGACTGCCTGGGCACCGTCCTGCGCCAGGGTGCGGCCTCCGCAGTACAGCTCGACATCAACCCGGAGCCCGGTGCCGCCCGACGGGACACCGAGCCCTGGCCCGTGTACCCGAAGGTCTATCGGATATCCCACGCCCACGAGGAGGCCCGGGGGCGGGACGGCGGGGATCCGAGACTGTTCTCCTCCGCCACCCTCCGCTTCGAAGGCGACCGGACCGGCCATGTGCGCGCGCTGCGCCTGGCCGAAGTGGAGCCCGAGGGCAGAAGGCCGCTGTTGGAGACGGAGCAGGTGCTGCCGGCGGATCTCGTCCTGCTCGCCCTCGGCTTCTTCGGTCCCGAACGCGACACCGGCCTCATGCGGCAGCTCGGACTCACGCTGGACGACCGGGGAAACTTCGCCCGGGATGCCGCCTTCGCCGCTGCGACAGCGAAATCAGCTGAAACGGCTGAAGGGGCGGTCCCGGAGGGCTCGGCCGCGCGGGCGGCCCGAGTCGAGAACGGCGGGGTCTTCGTCGCCGGTGACGCGGGCCGCGGCCAGTCCCTCGTGGTGTGGGCC
>NZ_JBHVFF010000178.1:0-17682 GCF_042801895.1 Streptomyces sp. NPDC057543
GGGGAAACTCCCAGCTCAGGCGCCCTTCATTGCCCGCAATCAAGCAGTAAGGCAAAATACTCGCTTACTCCCAGTTCGCCCCACTGTCGCCCACGCCCTGACCAGCTGGTCCGGAATATATCCGGACCAGCCTGCACCTCGGCATCCGCGTCGCCTCCCAGTGGTTCATCGAAAGCTCGATCATCTGGTTGGCGCGGTCACGTGTTCCAGCCAAGAACTTCGCGTAATAGCGGAAGAGCACCTGGATGCTCTGTCCTGCCCTTCGCGCGCACTCGGCAGGGTCTACACCGGAGGCCAGCCAGAACGAGATGCCGGCGTGGCGTAGGTCATAGGGCCGCTTCGCGAGGTTCGACGCGTGTTCGTCCACCGTGAGGACGGCTTCTCTGGGACGGTTCCACGTGATGTTGTAGGCGGAAGTGTCGATGTAGTTGCCTGCCGCGTTCTGAAAAATCCGACCGCCGGGCGCCACACCGAAGCAGGCAGTGTGATCGCGGAGCATCCTGACAAGGATGGGCGGGATAGGGACAGGGCGGGTGGCCCTTGCCGCACAACGCTTCAATGAGCTTCTTCGAGTTGGCCACCGATCGGGTGATTGTGACTGATCGCTTCGCTTGGCGAGTGAGCGCGTGAGTTGGCGACTGGAGCATCCGGCGTCGACGGCTTGGTGAGCCGGGGCAAGAGTCACACTCGATTTGGCCGGACTGAACGCAAAACACGGCGGGCAGGGCCGGTGAGCGACGATCAAGCTGTCAGTGTCTGACTCTAGGGTCAGCCCTATGACAGCAGACCTGGTCCAGGACTCATGGAACCGTATCGACGCGTGGCTGCGCGAGCACGCGCCTCGCACTTTCGCCACGCTTCAGCCGCCTGCGGGAGATGAGGAGATTGTGGCAGCACAAGAGGAACTGGGTGTCACCTTTCCTCCGGACCTGGTTGCTTCACTGCTCCGGCACAACGGGGCGGTGGACGGGGCGGAGGCATTCCGGTTCAGCACGAACGACCGGCTGCTCGGAGTGAGTGGGATCCTCGGGGATACCGGGTTCATGCGCGGCGTCGCCCAAGACCTTGACGAGGAGGAAGCCGAGCACTATTGGCATCACGGCTACGTGAAGTTCGGTTCCTATGGGGCGACTTCAGACGGTCTCGTGATCGATTGTCGCACTGGGCGGGACTCTTTCGGTGCGATCGGACGGTTCTTCGACGAGACCGGCACCAGTTTCGGGCAGGCCGACTCGCTGGGTGGGTATCTGGCAGAACTGGCTGGCCAGCTTGAGCGCGGGCAGGATGGTGGTGTCGTGACGTTCAACGGTCGGCTGTTCTGGGAGTCGGCTATGTCTGCCCGCCCGGAGTGGGGCAGTGCCGACGATCCCCTTCCCGCACCAGATAAGCGGCTACCGGAGCTGAACCTTTCCTGCAGTCCCACCGACCTCCTCCACGCGAGCTACCTGGACGGATTTGAGGAACTCGGTGCACTGCTCGCGGTCCTGCCACGTGAGCAGGTGGCTGAGGCTGCGCGGAAGCAGCTGCGCAGACTGGCGGTCGAAACGGGCCTGAACAAGTACCCGGAGGTCAAGTCAGCCCTGGACGCGTTGGAGCGGGGTGAAGCCCCACCACGGCTGAACCAGACCGACCCGCTGGCCTTGCGACTACGCGCGGTGCTTGTGCAGGCGAACACCCACCGAGACGTCACTCGCAGGTGGGCCGCGGAGAAGATGGCACACGGGATCTGGGGGTCCCCCTACAGGTCCGTGTACGAGAGCGCGGGGATCCGGAGTCGCCTCACTGTCGACTGGCGTGCGGATCTGCATGCGGACCTGGGCAATCCGCCACTGCCACCGATACCTGACGACCGATTCTGGGGGACCCTGCGCAACCCCGCCATCGACTCCAGCTGGTACGCAGCTCAGTACACCCTAGATCAGGACTGACCCCAGGGGCTCCGGTTCCGCGTGAGCGCTTCATGTGGCGGATATCGCCAGATGAAGCGCTCAGTCACAGCGATGGATCGTGAAGCGCAACGAGCGAGGCCCCCGGGCCGTTGAGCGAGATGTCTGACGTCTCAATCACGTTGCTCGGAGGACTCGTTGGTCGTCCATCCTGCCGCACTCGACCTGCCGCATGCACACGTGGAGTGGGTCACCATGCTGATCGTCACCCGTGAGGGCAATCGCCGCTGCAAGCTCCGTCCGTCTCAACGCGCGATGGTGGCTGGTGTACCTGCGCGAGCACACCACTCTGGCGAAGATCGCCGCCGGTTTCGGGATCAGCGAGTCCACCGCCCACGCCTACACCAACGCGGTCGTCGATCTGCTCGCCGACCAGGCGCCGGGCCTGCTGAAGACGCTGCGCGAGCACGAACCGGACTTCGTCCTGCGGGACGGCACCCTCGTCGAGTGCGACCGGGTCGGTGACGGCCGGGCCGACTACTGCGCCAAGCACCGGCGGCACGGCGTAAACGTGCAGGTCGTCACCGACCCGGGCGGCCGGCTGCTGTGGCTCTCGCCCGCCCTGCCGGGCCGCGCCCACGACCTGACCGCCGCTCGCACCCACCGGATCATCTGGATTTGTGAGCGCCAGGGCGTTGCCATCGTGGCCGATCTCGCTTACCAAGGTGCTGGCCCATGGCTGACCACCGGCATCAAACGCAGACCCCTGCAGGAACTCACCCCCACCGAGAAGAGCCTCAATCAAGCACTGGCCGCAGCACGAGCACCCGTCGAACGCGGCGTCGCGAGGCTGAAGTCCTGGCGAATCTTCCGCAGGTCCCGATGCAGCCCCAACCGCATGACGTCAATCGCCAAGGCCATCCTCACACTGGAGCGGCAACGCTGAAGCAGCTCAGTCAACGCTGGGATGACACCGGCCGAATCACCGCACAGACAGTTATTTCCGCCGCCGATGACCTCATCCAACACCGCACCTACGCCTACCTGCCCGACGGCTACGTCACTCAGATTCGCGAACTGACGTCCGGTACTCGCCACTTCACCCTGGACCCGGTCGGCCGGGTCACGGGTGTACAAGCGCACGGCTGGACCGAGCGCTACGCCTACGACGCGGCCGGGATCCAAACCCACGCCTCGGCGCCAGGCCAGGAAGCCTCTAGCGAGAGGGAGTTCACCGGAACCCTGGTCCGCAAGGCGGGCCGCACCGTGTACGAACACGACGCCGCGGGCCGCCTGATCCGTAAGACCCGCAAGCTGCTCAACGATCAGACCCGGACGTGGGCCTACGCGTGGAGTGCCGAGGACAAGCTCACGCGGGTCGTGACGCCGGACGGCGAGACGTGGACGTACTCCTATGACCCCCTGGGCCGCCGCATCGGCAAGACCGACCCGAAGGGCGCGACTCTCACCCTCACCTGGGATACGACCCGCCTCGCGGAACAGACCGCCCGGGACGGTGCGACCTGTACCTGGGACCACGCCCCGGAGACTCACCGCCCCCTGACCCAGACGGTCGGCGAAGTGGGAACTTCACGCTTCCGTGTCGTGGTCACGGATGCCACGGGGAAGCCCACCGAACTGCTCACCCCGGACGGCGAGGTGACGTGGCAGCACCGGACCACCCTCTGGGGGACCCCTGTCCCCGCCCCTCCGACGTGGAGACCTGCCCCCTCCGCTTCCCGGGCCAGTACGCCGACCCCGAGAGCGGCCTTCACTCCAACTACTTCAGGTACTACGACCCGGAAACGGCTCGATTCCTCACCCCAGACCCGTTCGGTCTCACCCCTTCGGACATCCACCATGCGTACCCTCGAAACCCGATCCGGCTGACCGACCCGCTCGGACTGGCTCCCTACGACCTCGAACCCGAGTCGGAGAAGATCGCGGACCACGCCAACGGTGAAGCGCTCCGCCCCGACGGTAACGGAACGCACTACGTGCGAGGAGTCGACCTCAAGGCCGGCCGATGTGCTGGTGGTCTCGGTCGATGTCTCCGATGCCGTCGTGACGGTCCGCGCCCGCACGAGATCCGGTACTCCAGCGGGTTGTACGGGATGCGGCCAGCTCAGCGCGTGGTGTCACAGCCGTTATGTACGGCGCCTCGCCGACGTCACTCTCGGAGGCCGGCCTCTGCGTATTAAGTTGTCCGTACGCCGCCTGTACTGCGAGAACCCGGCCTGCCCGAAGGTGACCTTCGCCGAGCAAGTGCCGGGGCTGACCGTGCGCTACCAGCGGCGCACCCCACAGTTGCAGCGCCTGGTAGAGGCCATCGGTGTGGTGCTGGCCGGCCGGGGCGGTGCCCGCATGTTGCGGATCCTGAACGTCACGCTCTCGCGATGCACCGTTCTGGCCCAGCTGATGCGGGTGCCGCTTCCGCCACTGGAGACACCCCGGGTGCTGGGGGTGGATGACTTCGCGCTCTACGGCGATACCTACGGCACCCTCCTGGTCGACGCCACCACCCGGCTCCCGCTCACACTCTGGGAAGGGCGCGACGCGGAACAGCTCAGCTACTGGCTCCGCGAGCACCCAGGTGTCGAGGTCGCCTGCCGCGACGGCTCCCTCACCTACCGGCAGGGCATCACTGCTGGCGCACCCGACGCCGTGCAGGTCAGCGACCGTTTCCACCTCTGGCAGGGCCTCTCTCGCCGCGTTCAGGACATCGCCTCCGCCCACCGCGGTTGCCTGCCCGCAGCACTGCCCCCGGCCAGTGCGACCGATCCCGAACCGATCGAGGAGACTGCCGAGAACACCGCGGCGGACACCCGGGCCGGGCGGCATGCCCGAAGGCTGTTCGAGGCCGTGCACGCCTTGACCCGCACCGGCCGGAGCCACAGCTCCGTGGCCCGGGAGCTCGGCCTGGACCGCCGCACCGTACGCAAGTACGCCCGCGCCCGCACCTGGCAGGAAGTGATGCGCCGCCCGCCCCGCAAGCCCTCCACCCTGGACCCCTACCTCAACTACCTGCAACAACGCTGGGACGAGGGACAGCACAGCGCGAAGATCCTGCACGAGGAACTCCAGGGCAAGGGCTACCCCGGCCACTACCAGCGGGTGAAAATGGCCGTCGCACCCCTGCGGCGGGGGCTGCCCCTGGATGAGCCACGCGCGCGAC
This sequence comes from Streptomyces sp. NPDC057543, assembly GCF_042801895.1. Lineage (NCBI taxonomy): Bacteria > Bacillati > Actinomycetota > Actinomycetes > Kitasatosporales > Streptomycetaceae > Streptomyces > Streptomyces sp. NPDC057543. Next base: position 5,062 of record NZ_JBHVFF010000178.1, read on the forward strand.
CGCCCTCCCCGCGCGAGGCCGCCCGCTGGATCACCACCCATCCGGGCCGCCGCAGCCCACACATCAACGACTGCCTGCCCCGGCTCCTCAACCAGTGCCCTGAACTCAGGCACACCCACGACCTGGTCCTCCGATTCGCCGCCATGCTCGACAACCGTGACGCCACATCGTTGCCAAGGTGGCTGAACGACCTCGCAGACAGCGGACTGGCCCCTCTCGCCGGCCTCGCCGGAGCCCTGCGCGAAGACCGGCATGCCGTCGCCCAGGGCATCGCCACCCCTTACAACTCCGGGGTCAACGAAGGCCGCATCACCGATGTCAAGCTGCAGAAACGCCTGATGGCCGGCCGCGCCAGCGTCCCGCTTCTCCGTCACCGCGTCGTCCTGATCGCCCACCTCCGCCGCCACTATGCGGACCGGCCGACCATGTCACCGGGATGATCTCCGGCTACGAAAATCTTGCCAGAGCCAGCTTAGGTCGTACGCCGACACTCAGGGCCGCGTGGCGCGAACATCGAGGCGACTGGGCAGCCTCCTCGACACCATCGAACCCGTGAAGTTTCGGCAGCACCTGGCACGGGTTCGCCGGAACATGTGCGCTTTGCCGAAGGACTCGTTCGAGGCGATGGCGACGCTGTTCTTCTTCTCGCGCTCGGTCAGCACCCAGAACAGCAGTTCGGCGCCGTGGCGGTCGAACTCCATATGTTGGGTCGGGGACGGGACGCCGTGCGCCCTTTCCGGTGTCGATTTTCCCATCCCCGCCCGCCGAACCGGACGTGCCCGTTGGCGGAGCATCCGGCTCTCCACGTGATCCGATGAATCAGGCGAGGTATTTGCTTCCTTTGGACGCCCACCACGCCTGTCGTCATTCGGTGAACGGGGCCGGCCCGGCCGCTGTGTGGGTCGGGATTGCGTTCGACATCCTAGTGATTTAGTTTGCTAGCATGCTTGCCGTGGGCGACGAGGATGTGAAGCAGTTCAACGTGTACCTGCCGATCGGACTGATCAAGCAGGTCAAGCACCGTGCCATCGAGAAGGAGCTGTCACTGTCGGCGCTGGTTGCCGAGGCGCTGCGTGCCTACCTCGACGACACCCAGGAAGAACGAGAGCGATCGGATGAGGAGGAGGTCTGAGATGACGACCGAAGGCATCGAGGCCGTGTTCATGGAGACCCACAACTGGGGCAAGGCGGCGCGGTTCTTCCAGGCGCTGGGCTATGAGCTGGAGTTCGAGACGGACCACAGCTCCGGCCAGTTGCGCAATGGCGATGGCCCCTCGCTGTTCATCGCCGAGGTGCCCGCAGATCGGCAGCCGCAGATGCAGCTGGTGCTGAAGGTGGCCGACGCGGACGCGTTTCGCCCTGACTCTGCCGTCGAGGTGGTCACTCCGTTCGAGGACACGCACTTCGGGACCCGGTTGATGACCGTGCGCGACCCGGACGGGCGGCTGTGGAGCCTTCAGGCCCCCAAGGACCAGCCGGGGAAGAAGGAAGCGCATGAGTGACGAACCGGCCTCACCGAAGAGCTCGGGAGCAGCGATGGTGAGTGACGCGACGGCGCCGGGCCGCGTCTTAGCGGCGCCCAGCCCTCCACGGCGCGGGCTCGGCATGCTCGTGGTGATGATCGGTGTGCTCATCTCGGCGGTCGATAGCACGATCGTGGTCCTCGCACTGCCCGCCATCCAAGAGGATCTGAACGTCTCGCTGGCCTCGGTCACATGGGTGGTCGTGAGCTACCTCCTGGTCGTCACCGTGCTGGCCACTCAGCTGGGCCGGCTCGGGGACATGTTCGGCCGGGTGCGCATGTACGAGGCGGGGTTCGTCATCTTCGTGCTCGGTTCGGTGCTGTGCGCGCTGGCCTGGAACGCGCCTGCCATCATCGGATTCCGCGTCGTCCAGGGGCTCGGCGCCGCGCTGATCGCCGCCAACAGCGGCGCGATCATCTCCGAGCTCTACCCGCCAGAGGAACGCGGCCGCGCCTACGGCTTCAACGCCCTCGGCTTCTCGCTGGGCTCCGTGCTCGGCGTCCTGCTCGGCGGCGTCATCGTGACCTACGTCTCCTGGCGCTGGATCTTCTGGATCAACCTGCCGATCGGACTGACCGCGCTGGTCCTGGCCGCGCGGGTGCTGCAAGACCACAGCAAGCAGATCCGCCGCCGGTTCGACCCCCTGGGCATGATCACCCTGGGGCTAGGCCTGTTCGGCGTGCTGTGGGCAATGACCGGCCTGGCCGCCGAGCCTCTGAACGCAACTCACCTGGCTTACCTGGCCGGGGGCCTGGTGCTGCTGGTGGCGTTCGTGTTCATCGAGCTGCGGCACAAGGAACCGACCCTGGACCTGTCGCTGTTCCGCATTCCGAAGGTGTCGCCCTCACTGCTGGCCTCACTCTTGCAGGGCCTGGGGAGCTTCGCAGTGCTCTTCCTGGTGATCATGTATTTGCAGGGGCCACGGGGGCTGAGCCCGATCACCGCGTCCATGCTGATGGTCCCGGGCTACGTGCTCGGCGCGGCCGTGGGCCCGTACGCGGGGCGCGTCGCTGACCGGCTGGGGCCAGTGATTCCGGCGACCGCCGGGCTGGGCATCTCGGTCATTGCGCTCGTCATCTTCGCCCAGATGACCACGACCAGCTCGCTCTGGCTGCCCGCGATCGGCAACGCGGTAATCATGATCGGTGGCGGCTTCTTCTATGCGGCCAACAGCTCCGCGGTGATGAAGGCGGCCCCGCCTGAGCGCTTAGGGATCGCTTCCGGCGTGCTCAGGACGTCCGCCAGTATCGGCATGGTGTTCTCCTTCACCACCGCCATCCTGGTCGCAGCACACTCCATCCCCCGCAGCACGGCCTTCGCCATCTTCGTCGGCACCACCAGCCTGCACGGGCGGGACGCCGCCGCCTTCACCAACGGTTTGAGCGCGGCCTTCTACGCCATGACGGGCATCATGGCCCTCGCCGCGCTCCTGTCCGCCATCCGCGGCCGGGTTGACACACGCCTGGCAGGTGCCGCCCCGGCCACCACAGCCCGGCACTAACTCATCCCGTCGCCGGGGCGGCGGCATCTGTCGCCCCGCGCGGGCGCGGCACAGAAGCTGACAGGCCGAGGTCGAGCCGCTTGTCCATGTCGAGCTGGAAGGTGCCGTAGATTTACGGCCGATTCGAGCTGGACATGAACAGCCGCCTCGACCTGGACCCGACCGCCCGGGCAGTTGCAGTGCCTGGCCCGCGCACCCCACAGGGTGAAACCGCGGCTCCCCTGTGATCCTGGCTGGGCGTACGGTCGAGGCACGGTCGGCAACCGCGTGATGAAGCACGTTCGCTGAGCTCACTCAGATCGTCGACGCCCGGCGATCGCTGACCTGGGCTGCGAGCCCGACCACGTGACGGCGCACCTGCGCTACTCGCCGGACGCCGCTGACCACGCACCGAGGCACCCAGGGCATCCTGCCGCTCCCGTCCGACCACGACGAGCGGCGCAGGTGATTCCTATTCTTCTCCGTCGCATGTGGACTTTTCGAAGAGCGTGAATGACTTGGGCGTGCCGCCCGGCTGCGGCTTGCCCGTTTTACGTCCGACAACCTGATAGCCGGCGTTGAGGTAGTACGCGTGCAGGGGTGTGCTGTCGGCCAGGCAGTCCAGACGTACCAACGGTCGGCCCGCCTCAGCCACGCGGCGCTCCGCGACTCGCAGGAGCTGCCGCCCCGTCCCGGGCAGGACACTGCTGCGGTCCACCATCAGCCGGTGCACATAGCCGGCTGTCGACGGCTGTGGCCCCCATGCCTCCTCGTCCTCCCACCACAGTTCCCAGGCCCCGACCACGCGATCGGCAGCCTCTGCGAGCCATACCTCCCCGTTCTCCATGACCCGGCGGAAGTGATCCACGCCCAGCTCGCCAGGACGCCACTGACCGGTGACGCCTTGGGCAAGCATCCAGCGAGCAGCGTCGTCGCGTAGACGCACGACGGAGGCAAGTTCGGCGTCGTCAGCGAGACGGAAGCGTAGAGCGTTCACGTCGCGATCTTCGCACAGGTGTTCATGCAACCGAGCGTCCGAGCTCGAACTCCAGGTGCAGGTCCTGTTAGCTCTAGCCTCTGGATTGCTCGATGAGCGATTCGACTCCGTCCAGCATCCGTGCGAGTCCGAATTCGAAGAGTGTGTCGAGTTCGAGGTCGAACTCCTCCTGGCCGAAGAGAGTGGACAGGGTCGGATAGGTTCCAGCGGCCTGGATCGTCTCCATCCGCGGTTCGTTGGAGGCCATCCACTCTTCAGGTGTCATGCCGGTCTCCTGCCACGCTTGCGACTCCAGCTCCACGGCCGCCGCGACACCCTGGGCGTAGCCGAGAAGAGCGAGGTGGACGTGGATGATCTGGGTCGGTGTCAGCCCCAGGCCCTTTAGGGCGCTGAGGACCCGCTCGGTGTAGCGCATCGCGTGGGGCGAGGCCATCGGCCGGGTGAGAGCAGACATGGCTCGCGCCAGCCAGGGGTGGCGTTGGTACAGGCCCCACAACCACCATGCTTCCCGTTCCAGTTGCGCTCGCCAGCCGGGCAGTCGCGGCCCCAGCGGTTCGCCGTTGAACACCGACTCTGACATCAGCCGTACGAGTTCGCCCTTGCTCGGGACATGGCGGTAGAGCGCCATGGTTGACACGCCGAAATCGGTCGCAACTCGGCGCATGGAGAGTGCGGCGATCCCTTCGATGTCGGCGAGAGCGATCGCGGCACTGATGATGCGATCCCGGGTGAGTCCATGGTGGGGAGTCCGGGGCCGTTCTCGTCCTGACTCCGCGACCACGGTGCCGACACCGGGCACGGCCCGCACGAGACCCTCCTGGTTCAGAGTGGCGAGCGCTTTCGTTGCGGTCGCCATAGCGACGCCCCACTCCTGGGTGATGCGCCGGGTGGAAGGGACGCGGGCACCGGGCGCAAGCTCCCCCGAAGCGATACGCCGACGGATGTCACCGGCGATACGGAGATAGGGCGGTTCCATAGCCATGACCGAACTGTACTAGTGCCCTCATAGGACACTCAGGCTGGTCAAAGCCGAGGAATGCGGGGTGCACTAGGTATCTGCTTGCGGTGTACGCGGTCCTCTCGGTTCCCTGCCGTTCATGGAGAACACACCCGGCCCCCGCGCGGGGCGCAAGGAATGGACCGCCCTCGGCGTCCTGATGCTGCCCCTGGCACTCGTCTCGATGGACGTCTCGGTCCTGTACTTCGCGATTCCCTACATCAGTCAGGACCTGAAACCCAGCGCCACGCAGCAGTTGTGGATCCTCGACATGTACGGCTTCGTCCTCGCCGGGCTACTCGTCCCGATGGGTGCGCTCGGGGACCGGATCGGCCGACGCACGCTGGTGCTCGGGGGAGCGGCCCTCTTCGGAGCGGCCTCGGTCGCCGCCGCGTACGCACATACGGCTGAACTGCTCATCGCCATACGCGCGCTGCTGGGTCTCGGTGGCGCTGCCTTGATGCCCTCGACTCTCGGCCTGATTCGCAACCTCTTCCACGATGACAAACAGCGCGGCAAGGCGGTGACCCTGTGGACCGCTGTCATGACGACGGGCATTTCGCTGGGGCCCGTGGTCAGCGGCCTGCTGCTGGAGCACTTCTGGTGGGGTGCGGTCTTCCTGATCAACCTGCCCGCGATGCTGCTGCTGCTCGTGCTGGTGCCGTTCCTGGTGCCTGAGTTCAAGTCAGCGAAGCGCGAGCGCTTCGACCTGCTGAGCGCGGTGCTGTCACTCGGTGCTGTGCTCCTGGTCATCTACGGAATCAAGGAATGGGCCCGGCACGGGTACGAGCCGCTGCCCGCCCTCGCCATCAGCGCGGGGCTCGTGCTCGGCTTCGTCTTCGTACGCCGACAAAAGCACCTCGCGCATCCGATGATCGACCTCGGCCTGCTTGGCCGGCGCGCCTTCGGCGGACCGGTGTTCGCCAATCTCCTCGCGATGTTCGCCACGGTCGGGATGGCTGTCTTCCTCACCCAGTATCTGCAGTCCGTCCTCGGCCTGAGCCCCTTCAACGCCGCGCTGTGGAGCCTGGTACCGGCCGCCGGAGTGGCCATCATGGCCCCGGCCGGAGCTGCGCTCGCACAGCGCATGGACCGTGCGTACGTCATGGGCGGCGGCTTCCTCCTCTCTGCTTGCGGGTTTCTTTGGCTGGCCCAGGTACGAACCGACTCGGCACTCTGGTTCACCCTCGCCGGCGCCTCCCTGTACGCGGGCGGCCTGGTCGCCGCCATGACTCTCGCCAACGAACTCGCCCTCGGCGCGGCCCCGCCGGAGCGTGCAGGATCAGCCGCGGCCGTGCTGGAGTCAGGTCAGGAGTTCGGCGGAGCGTTGGGCATGGCGATCCTCGGATCCATCGGGGCAGCGGCGTACAGCCGGGACATGGCCGGCGCGCTGCCCTCTGGAGCACTGCAGGCCGGAGCCGCGCGCGAAACGCTGGGCGGCGCCACGGCCGCCGCGGCCCAGCTACCGAACGGGACCGCGGATGCCGTACTGGCGGCCGCACGAGACGCCTTCACACACGGGATGAGCATCGCGGCCGCCGGCGCGGCCGTCGTCATGGCCAGTGCCAGTCTCTTCTCGTTCACATGGCTGAGGGGTGCAGGCAAGACGAGGCGACCGACGGAATCATCTGCCGGCCCGCGGCCCACAACACTCGTGTAGTGATGGCCAGTAGTCCCGGTTCGGACACCAGGAAGCAGGCGACCAGAGCCCTCAGCTCCCGGAGTCACCTCCGGTGGCGGGCCTCAGACGCCCCGCCTATCGATCACGGGGCTGGCCTGGTCGAACAGGGTTCCTGATCGGGTGATCACGTGAGAACCGGCGCATGGGGGCAGGGCCTCTTGGTAGTTCGGGGGTGCGAACCAAACCGAGCACCAGGAGGCCCTGTTGCCGCAGTCTTTCGCGCTCGCGTGCGTGGAGTCCAACGCGCCGTCTCTGTCGTGTGACTGCCTCGCGCACAGGTTCGGCAACGCGGCAGACCGGCCGGACCGCGCCCGGTGCTATGTCTGGGACATGACGGAGGCGGAGTGGCAGGTCATCCGGGCCGTGCTGCCGGTTCCGGCTTGGCTGGAGGGGCGGGTGGGCAGCCGGAGGGCTACGACGCGGTCCGCTATGTGGCCGACAACGGAGTCAAGTGGGCCAACCTGCCCGCAGACTTCCCGCCGTATCGGCGCGTGCATGCTTTCGCCCGCCGCTGGCAGGTGACGGGTCTGCTCGCCGAGCTCCACGACCGGCTGCGCGACCTCGTCCGGGAGAAGGAGGGCCGCTTGCCGGATCCGACAGCCGCGATCGTGGACTCGCAGTCGGTGCGGGCAGCGGCGAACATCCCGCGCTCGACCTCCGGCTGGGATGACGGCAAGAAGGTGGGCGGCCGCAAGCGGCACCTGGTGGTGGACTGCCTTGGCCTGGTCCTGGCCGTGTGCGTGACCGCGGCGAGTGTGCAGGAACGCGACGCCGCCGTTCCGCTGCTCGAGCGGCTGCGGGATCTGTACTTCTCCATCCGCCTGGTGTGGGCGGACGGCGCCTATGCCGGCAGCCTGGTCGACTGGGCCCGCGAAAAGCTCCGGCCCACCCTTCAGATCGTCAGACGCACCGACGACACGGCGGGGTTCGTGGTGCTGCCGCACAGGTGGGTGGTGGAAAGAACGCTGAGCTGGCTGATGCGCTCGCGCCGCCTGGTGCGTGACTACGAGACGCTGCCCGCCATGCACGAGGCGATGGTGCTGTGGTCAATGACCATGCTCATGAGTAGCCGCCTGGCCGGACGCCGCCCCGGTGCCTTCAGCCGGCCGGCACCGCGAGCGCAGTGAACACTCCCGGCCGCGCCTGGAGGGCCCACCCCCGCTCCACCAGACGTTTCGCCTTCGACCGCAGCCCCTCGACCTTCGCCGGGACCGCCTCCATCCCCAGGGCTACGGCCAGTTGCTGGCAGCGCATGCCCTCCCGGCCCGCTTCCGACTCCAGCACCGACAAAATCCGCTGGTAGTCCGCCGTGAGGACCGACACCGCCATGCCCTCGGCCCGCTGCGGCACCAGTGACCGCGCCACCGCGCTCTGCGTCGGCTACGCGACCGCGGAATGCGGCCCGGCCAGCACCTCGGCCACCGTTGCACGAGCATCCACCAGCCGCTGAAGCGCGCGTTCTGCGTCGTCGAGCGCGCTTCGGCGCGAGCCGTTTGTACTTCCGGCGGATCCAGCGCACCAGGTAGGCGTTGATGCGCATGAGAAAGGGGCTCAGCTCCCATGGCCTGTACCGGCCGTAGTAGTTGATCCAGCCCGCCACGACAGGGTTGATCCTGCGTGCGAGCTCTTGGAAGGACAGATCCGAGCGGGTATGCAGGCGCCAGGAACGCACCTCCCGCCCCATCTTCTTCAGGGCGTCCTTGCTGACTGCCGGGTCGACGGCGACGAAACGGTTGCCGTGTCGACTCTGGTTCAGTCTGGCGCGGAACGTGTATCCGAGGAAGGTGAACGCCGTGTGCTCGTAGGAGCCGCGACGGTTAGCGTCCTGGCAGTACACGATCCGGGTCTTGGCCGGGTGCAGTTGCAGCCCGACCTCGGCCATCCTGTCCGTGAGCGCCGCCAGCACATAGCGGGCCTGTCGCTCGGAGACGCAGTGCAGCACCGGGTGAGTCGGCGGCGGGAATCACACCCGCCGCCGCTCTCAGAACCGTGCGGGAGCCTCTCGGCTCACACGGCTCCCATTGCCCAGCCATCAGGCTTGAGGCCGAACCGCCAGCAGGGTCATTGCGTGATCGAGATCTGTCTGGGTTCGTCACGTGAGACCGAGGGCTCGTAGGGGCCGGTGGTAGTCGCGGCCGGTATGGCGGAGGGCGGCGGCGATGTTGGTCTGGCCGTCCTGGCGGAAGACGCTGATGGCGAGGTTGCGCAGGGAGACCATGACGCGGGGCAGGGTGCCGGTGCGGACCTTGGAGTCGTCCTCGCGGAACGTGCGGTCCCGCACGTGGTGCAGGAGGTTCTCGATACCCCAGTGGCCTCTGATCCAGGTGGCGAGCTCGGTGCAGGTGACGTCGAAGACGCTCAGGCTGGTGATCAGGTAGACGCGCTCGATGGTCAGCTTCCCGGTGCTCAAGTCGCGTCGCCACCGTACGACTTGGATCGCCTGGCGGGCGCCGGGGTAGTCGAGGTGGCTGAACGCGGCGACCTTGAGCCGGCGGATTTCGTCGCGGTGGTGGGCGTGGTCGCGAGTGCGGTGCCCGAGCGGGATGCCCCGCCAGGGCAGCTTCCTGACCTGGGCGTACAGGCCCGGATGGTTTTTCTTCACGACGGCCACGTAGTGCGCGCCGCGACTGGTCAGATAGGCCCCGTGGTCGTGCTGGGTGTGAAGGGCGTCGGCGGTCACCACCGTGTTCTCCAGCTCGAGACCGTCCAGCAACGGCGCGAAGGAGGGGATCTCGTTGCTCTTGGAAGCGACCTGCCGCTGGGCCAGGACCACGCCGTGGTGGTCCATCGCCGCCAGCAGCTGGATCGCCGCGGCCGTTGCGGTTCGCGATCCGCGGACCACCTTGCCGTCGACCGCGATCACTTGTCGCACCGGCCTTTTCTCCGCCTCCGGCTCGACCGGGGGCGGCGTTCTGGCCTGCAGATACGCGCTGATCGCCGCGTCCAGCGCGTCACCGTCCACGCGCTGCAGCAGGCGGCGCACGGTTGCGGCGTGCGGCACCGGCCGCAGACCGGTAAGTGGATCGGCAGCGAAGCCGAGGACGCCCAGCACATGCTGCGGGGCATCCGTGATCCACTCGCTGATCGCGATGAGCGAGCGAGCCCCGGTCAGCACCGCCGAGACGGCTGCGCACAGCAACGCGAGGGCCGGATACCGCAGTCCTCGCGCATCGCGGGGATCAGCAACCAGGATCAGGAAACGCCGCAGGTCAGCGACATCGCTTGAGGTGAGGGGATCTGTCGGGGAGCCCAGTTGCTCCAGTGCGGAAGGGATGGGCGATGATGTTCGGGCAGGCACGGTCTCGCTCGGTTCTCATGGGTCTCGACAACCACATGATCACCAGCACCGTGCCTGCTCTGCTCTCCCGGGCCCCTTGCTGCACAACGGACATGACGCCACGTCACTCATGAGACCGGCGAACTGGACCAATTCCAATCACGCAATGCCCCTGGAACCGCCAGTGGGCGAACATGTTGGGATATCGACGGGCTGCGCCCGCCAGTAGTTCTCCCGCTCGTTTCTCCCGACGGCGCAGTCGTTTGTACTTCTGGCAAGCCCAGCCCACCAACATTCTGTTGATGCGCCGAAGGAGGGGATACAACATCGACTTGTAGAATCGCCCGTAATAGTTGATCCACCCCTGCACGATGCTGTTGAACATCCGCGCAAGGTCCATCAGCGACTTGTCACTGCGTTGGGCGATGTGCCAGGAACGCATCACCTTGCCCATCGCCTTGATCGCCTCCTTACTAACCGCCGGCAGGAAGCTCACAAAGTGCTTCCCATACCGGTTCTTGGCCAGCCTGGGCCGGAACGTGTATCCAAGGAACGTGAACGCCGTGTGCTCATACGAGCCCCGCCGGTCAGCGTCCTTGCAATAGACGATGCGCGTCTTGTCCGGATGCAACTCCAGACCGACCTGCGCCAATCGCTGCGCGAGAGCATCCCGCACGCGGCGAGCCTGCCCCTCGCTGCCGCAGTGAATCACCGCATCATCGCAGTACCGTTCGAAGGTGACCTGCGGGAACTCCCGAGCCAGCCACAAATCGAACGCATAGTGCAGATACAGATTCGCCAACACAGGCGAAACCGCCGACCCCTGGGGAGTCCCGCGATCCCGTTGCTGCACCGATCCGTCCGCCTTCGCCAACGGCGCGACCAGCCACCGCTTGACGTAGAGCAGGACCCATTTCCCGTCCTCGTCGATATGCCGCTCGACCGCCTTGAGCATCAGCTCATGGTCCACGCTGTCGAAGAACGCCCGGATGTCGAGATCGACCACCCAGTCACTCCGCCAACAACGCTTTCGGCACTGCTCCACCGCGTCCAACGCCGACCGCCTGGGCCGGTAGCCATAGGAGTCCGGATGGAACACAGGCTCCACCCGACGCTCCAGGTACATCGCGGCCACCGTCTGGGCAATTCGGTCGTCCACGGTGGGCACTCCGAGCACGCGGATACCTTTCCCGCCTGCCTTGGGGATTTCCACGGCCTTCACCGCGGGAGGGAAATACGAACCGGACGACATCCGATTCCACAGCTTGAACAGATTCTTCGAAAGCTTCTGCTCGTACTGCTCGATCGTTATGCCATCCGCTCCGGGTGCGCCCTTGTTGGCCTTGACTCGCTGAAATGCCTCCCACACCATCAACTTTGAGATGTAAAACGACTTGACCTCGGCCTGCGGCCTTGATCCGTTCACCTGGCTCCTCCCGGGCACTCCGGTTGACCACCAAACAAGATCTGGACAACTCGCCCCCTTCGCTCCACCTCCGTTACAGAGGCTTCATCACTACTACGAGGCGATCCGTCCCCCTGCCACGCATCGGTACTCTGCCCCTCACAGTTTCAGCTGTTTGGGGTTCTCCCTTGTCGCCTACCGGCCTCAACCTGACCGGTAGCAGCATCGTGGCGAGGGGTTCCCACGTTCCACACCAGTGCCTGAACCGAGCTCGCGCCACCTTTATGCCGGGCACCACCTGGCCAGGAGTACAGGAACCCGCCAGATTCATCCCGGGGCAACAACTGGACCCCGGTTTCGGTAACCGTTCATACGCTTTCGACACTTCATCAGTGGTTCACTCGCGTTCGCCTTCTCGGCTCACACCTGACGCATCTTGTGCGCCTTTTCCGCAGTGCTCATCACCCCGGCTCATTCACCGGAGCAACCTGCGGCGGTTTGGGACCTCCCCCTGCGTGGGCGGTCCCGGAGGGCCCACCTCCATCACCAGTGCAGCATCACGTCGGAAGCTTTCGTCTACACCGAAACCTCCCGTTGTGTTCGTGGCGCACCGTCGTCCGCGTAGCGTTCGAACCAGACGGACGGGAACTCCCGATCCATCCGCATGTCGAATGCGTAGTGCAGGAACAGGTTCGCCAGGACAGGAGAAACCGGGGCACCTTGCGGGGTCCCCCGCTCCCGTTCCAGCAGAGCGCCGTCGGGCATGACGAGCGGGGCAGCGAGCCACCGCCGCACATACAATTTCACCCAAACGGCGTCGGTGTGCGCTTCCACCGCCTTGACCAGCAGGTCCCAGGGCACGCTGTCGAAGAACTTGGCGATGTCGAACTCCACCACCCAGTCCCTCTTCCAGCAGCGTTCCCTGCGTTTTCCTACCGCATCCAAAGCGGACCGTCCGGGCCGTTATCCATAGCTGTTCGGATGGAAAACAGGCTCCACCCTTCGCATCAGATGCCGGGCCGCCACGGTCTGAGCCACCCTGTCGGCGACAGCGGGAATGCCGAGCATTCTTTTTCGCCGCCTCCGTGAGGCTTAGTGGTCGACGCTCGAAGTCCTTCGGGGGTTGACCCGAGAACAGGGTTTGTGGCCAGACCGGTCCGGGTTGTCTTGGTTGTAGAGCGAGGCTGGCACCAGGGTCGGGCCGCTGTCGGCGTACGGACTTAGATCCCCAGTCGCGTACCTTTCTTCGTCCCCACCTGTC
>NZ_JBHVFF010000179.1:0-17679 GCF_042801895.1 Streptomyces sp. NPDC057543
GACCGGGGGCCTGCCCCCGGTCACCCTCCCGCGGCGGCCCCCGTGACCGCCGCGACCGCCATGCGCACCGCGCGTTCCGTCATCACCACGTCGTCGTCGCCCGCCTCGATCGCCGTTGTCGCGGCATTGACGATCCCCTGCAGCAGCAGCGCCGTGCGCCGCGGATCCTCCTCGCCCAGCTCGGTGAGTGCGCCGATCAGCGGTGTGAGCAGCTCCCGGTGCGCCCGCACCGCGCTCTCCCGGACCACCGCCGCGTCCCGGACCCCGGCCAGGGCCTGGGCGATCCGGTGCTCCCCGACGCGGACCAGCTCCAGCTGGGACGACACATATGCGGCGATCTTCGCCTCGGGCGTACCGGCCACCGCCATGCGGGACCGGATGGCGTCCGTCCAGCGCGGCATCGCGTCCTCGACGACCGCGGCGAGCAGCTCGGGGCGGCCGGGAAAGTACTTGTACACGCTGTTGCGGGCGAGGCCGGTGGCCCTGGCGACCGCCGTGAAGGTCACGGCCTCGGCGTCGCCGCCCTCCAGTAGTTCGCGCGCCGCCCGCACCAGGGCCAGCCGCTGCTGGGCATGGTGCTCGACGACCGTGGCGGCTCTGATCCTGGGCACCCGCCCAGTCTAGAAGCCCCGGCCACTCCCACCCCCCCACTTGGGGACGCCGCGTCGCCATCATCTATGTTAGCGACACACCGTCCCTAACATCGATCCATCGAAGGGAACCACTGTGTTCCTCGCTCTGCTGGAGCTGCGCGCCGCCCGAGGGCGCTTTCTGCTCATGGGGTCCGTCGTGGTGCTCGTCGCCGCACTCGTCGGCATCGTCTCCGGCTTCACCACCGGTCTCGGCGACGACACCATCTCCGCCCTGCGCCGCCTCCCGGCCGCGCAGCTGGTCTTCTCCTCCGACGCCCGGTCCGACCAGTTCGCCCGCAGCCTCCTCGACGAAAAGACGGCCGCTGCCTGGCACAAGGAGGCCGGCACCGAAACGACCCCGCTGGGCGTCTCCATCACCCGCGGTACGACGAACCGGGGCGCCGAAGTCGATCTCGCCGCCTTCGGAGTCGATCCCACCGCCTTCCTCAACCCCTCCGTCACCCGGGGCAAGAGCCTCGCGGACGCGGCGGCCGACAGCGTCGTGATCTCCGCCAAGCTCGCCGACGAGGGCGTACGCGTCGGAGACACCCTCGTCATCGACCGGCTCGGCATCTCGCTGCGGGTCATCGGGCAGACCGAACGCCTCAGCTACGGCCATGTGCCCGCCGCCTATGTCCCGCTGAAGACCTGGCAGCGCATCCGCTTCAGCACTCCCGGCGCTCCGGCCTCCGCGACCGCCACCATCCCCGACCAGTTCAGCGCCCTGGCCCTGCGTTCACCTGCCAAAACATCGGCCGCCACCCTCGACCGGCGCCACTCCACCACCACCCTCACCAAGGAGAAGGCCTACGAGGCGGCCCCCGGCTACACCGGCGAACGCGTCACCATGAACTCGATCCAGGTCTTCCTCTACCTGATCGCCCCGCTGGTCGTCGGCGCCTTCTTCGCCGTGTGGACCGTGCAGCGCCAGCCGGAACTCGCCCTGCTGCGCGCGCTGGGCGCGTCCCGCCGGCGGCTGCTCGCCCACACCGTGCTCCAGGCGGCCCTGGTCGTCGTCCTCGGGACCGTCGCGGGCGCCGTACTCGCCGCGGCGGTCGGGCTGCTGGTCGGTGAACAGGTGCCGTTCAGCCTGCCCGCCGCCACTCTCGCCGTCACCATGTGCACCGTCGCGGCCGTCGGCCTCGCGGGCACCGCCCTGACCCTGCGCCGGGTCACCCGAGCCGACCCGCTGACCATGCTGGGAGCCAACCGATGAGCCTCGAACTGACCGGTGTCACCGTCTCGTTCGGCCGCGCCGACACCCGTTCCACCGTCTTCGACAGCCTGGACGTCACCTTCGAACCGGGCCGCATGACCGCCCTCGTCGGCCCCTCGGGCTCCGGCAAGTCCACTCTGCTCGCCGTCGCGGGCGCTCTGCTGCGGCCCACCGCCGGGCAGGTCCTGCTCGACGGCGAGGACCTCGCCGGACTCTCCGACGCCCAGCGCGCCAAGGTCCGCCGCGAACGCATCGGCTACATGTTCCAGAGCGGCAATCTGCTCTCCGGGCTGCCCGCCGTCGAACAGTTGCTGGCCGCCGCGTACATCAGCGGCGAACGCCCCCGCACGCACCGCTCCCGCGCCCAGGACGCCCTGGCCATGGTCGGCCTCGGCCACCGGCTGCGCCACCGCCCGGAACAGCTCTCCGGCGGCGAACGCCAGCGCGTCGCCCTCGCCCGTGCCCTCTTCCTATCCCCGAAACTTCTCCTGGTCGACGAACCGACCGCGGCCGTCGACCGCTCACAGGCGGCCGAGCTGGCCGGACTCCTCGCCGAACGCACCCGCCAGGACGAGTGCGTCACCGTCGTGGCCACGCACGACCCGGCCGTGTCGGAGGCCGCCGACCGGGTCGTCGACATGGCCACGCTCGCCGCCGCCGCGTCCTCGCCCGCGCCGCCCGGCCGCTGAACCCGCCCGGCGGACGGGGGTCACTACCGCCTGTTCTGACGCTCCGGGAGGTGCTGAACGCCCACATCGTCGTACCCGGTTCGGTGCGGGACGGGGACGTGCGGCACCTCCCGGAGGTCCGGGACGGCTACGGGGTCACGGCGGCGTCACCGTCACGGAATCGCGGTCACCGTCGTGCTGCCGGAGGCATGCTTGCCGCCGGTCCGGTACGTGGCGGTGAGCTCGGCGCCGCCCGTGGCGCCGGCCGCCACGGTGACGGGGGCGCCGGCCGCGTAGTCGGCGCCGTTGATGCGGACGGCGTACTGCTGGATCGGCCGGCCCTTGTACGCCCCCCGGCGCAGCTGGATGCCCTCGTATCCCGCTCGTCGGGATGGAGTCCGCGTCTGCACACGGAAGGTGCCTCCGGTCAGGAGTGACCGGCCCGCCCCGACGGCGGGCCGGCGAACAGGGAACGCACCCAGGCCAGTTGCTCTCGCTGCTGATGCGCCGCGCCGCCCTCGTGCCCGTTGAACTCGTAGACCCGTACGTCCTTGGGGCCCGCGTAGTGGTTGTAGGCGGTGAAGCAGGTGGAGGGCGGGCAGATCTCGTCCATCATCGCGATCGAGAACAGCGCGGGAGCGGTGGAGCGGGTGGCGAGCAGTGCGGCATCGAAATGCGACAGGGTGGTGAACACCGTCTCGGTGCGGTCGCGGTGGAGCTTCAGGTACTCGGCGATCTCGGTGTACGGCGGCCGGCCCGAAATCTCCGCGGCACGCCGGAAGTTGCAGAGGAACGGTACATCCGGCATCACCCCGGCCAGCCCCGGCACGAGCCCCGACACCGCCAGGGCGATGCCGCCGCCCTGGCTGACCCCGGTGACGACGATCCGGTCGGGGTCGACCTCGGGATGGGTGCGCATGGCCTCGACGCAGCGCACCGCGTCGGTGAACACCCGTCGGTAGTAGTACGTTTCGGGGCTCTCGATGCCGCGGGTGAGGAAGCCGGGTACGGTGCCTGCCGCGCCGGCGTCCGTATCGGCGGTGGAGCCCTCCGCGGCCGACCAGCCCTGACCGCGGGTGTCCATGATCAGGTGCGCGTGACCGGCGGACGCCCAGAGCAGGTTCTCGTGGGCGAGGCCGCGTCCGCGCCCGTACCCCAGGAACTCGACGACGCAGCCGAGCGGTTCGGTGGCTCCGGCCGGCAGGTGCAGCCAGCCGTGGACCGGCCGTCCGGCGAAGCCGGGCACGGTCACGTCGTACGTACGGATCCGGGTGAGGCCGGTGTCGTTGGGGGTGAACACCGGCTTCTGCGCCGGACGGTGCCCGTCGGCAGTGGGCGCCGCGCCCAGGGTGCTCGACCAGAAGGCTTCGAAACCGACTGGAACGGGCAATTCGGGCCGGTAGTCGCGACAGTCGGCGAGTGAGAGGTCCGTCAACGGCATGGAGGTGCCCTCCTGGATGGAACCGTGGTGCTGGAATGCCGAACGCCGAACGGTCAGACAGAAGACGTCAGATGTCCTATCGGCATACGGACCCTAGGCAGCGCTCACGGCGGCCGTCAAGGGTCCCGCCCGGCCCGGCCCTCGGCGGGGCGCGGCTTCATTCCCCCGGGAGGGGCGGCGGGCTGGTCAGCCCGCGGCGTTGTCGCGGGCCCGGGCCTCGGAGATCCGGCGCCTGACCGGGGCGTAGTGGTCGGCGAGTGCCTTCATGAATCCGGCGATGTCCCCGGCCCGTGCGGCGTCCACGATGTTCTGGTGTGCCGCGATCGTGGCCATTTCGTCGGCGTGGGTGAATCCCTCGAGGTGCGGCGCGACGATCGTGTACACGTCCCAGAACGCCATCGAGAGCTGGCCGATCAGGTCGTTGCCGAGCGGGGCCACCAGGAGCGCGTGGAACGCCCGGTCGGCCGCCACGAAGCCGTGTCCGTCCTGCGCGCCGGTCTTGCGCATGGTGGCGACCAGTCCGTCCAGGGCGTCGAGCTGCTCCGGGCTGAGCATCGAGACGATCCGGTCGGCCATGCCGCGCTCGAAGAGCTCGCGTACGTCGACGAGGTCGGCCATCACCTGGAAGTCGTCGTCGGGGGAGAGCAGGCCGCGGAAGGTCAGGCTCTCCACCAGGGCGGACAGGCTCAGTCTGCCCACGTAGGTGCCGTGTCCGTGCCGCACCTCGACGATGTCCAGCGCGTTGAGGATCTTGACCGCCTCGCGGACGCTGGAACGGCTGGCGCCCAGCGCCTCGCACAGGGCCGGCTCGGTGGGCAGCGGATCCCCCGGGCGCAGTCGCTTCTCGAGGATGTAGTGCTTGATGCCGTCGACGACTTCCTGCCGGAGCAGTTGCCGTCCGGGCTTCGTACCGGACATATGTGAACTCCCCACCTCTTGACCCCTCTCGATTGTCAAGCTACGTTCCCACGCTATCAAGGCATCAGACATCTGACGTCTGATGCTCCAGGCTTCCTGGCCTTCGCGATCCCGCGTTCCGACGCCTGTTCCCGCCCCACGTTTCACCTTCGACGTCCCTGGAGGACCCGTGCCCGAGCTGAGACCAGCCGGTGTCGAGCGCCGCACCTTCCTGCGTTACACCAGCGCTGTCGGTGCGGCAGCCGCCATCACGGCGAGCCTGTCCGCCTGTGGCGGACCGTCATCGACCGCCGACGGCACGGCTGACAAGGGCAGTGGCAACGGCCTCATCGAGGCCGGCCTCTCGTACCCCCTGTCGACCGGCTTCGACCCCATGATCACCTCGGGCGCGACTCCGTACGCCGCAAATATGCACATCTTCGAGGGCCTCGTGGATCTCGATCCGGCAACACTCGTGGCCCGCCCCGCTCTCGCCACCGAGATGCCGAAGAAGATCAACGCCACCACCTACCGGGCCACCCTCCGCAAGGGCGCGACCTTCCACGACGGATCGGCCGTCACCGCCGACGACGTGGTGTTCAGCTTCGAACGCATCCTGGACCCGAAGAACGCCTCCCTCATGGCGCAGTTCGTGCCCTTCATCGACACGGTGAAGGCCATCGACGCGGGCACGGTCGAGTTCAAGCTGAAGTACCCCTTCGCGCTCTTCCCGTCCCGCATAGCCGTGGCCCGGATCGTCCCGAAGAAGATCGTCGAGCCGGACCCGAAGGCCTTCGACGCCAAGCCGGTCGGCTCCGGACCGTACAAGTTCGTCGAAGCCACCCGCGAGGACAAGATCGTCTTCGAGGCGTACGACAAGTACAACGGCGCGCACCCGGCCAAGGCCAAGAAGATGATCTGGCGCCTGATGTCCGACCAGTCGGCGCGCGTCAGCGCCATGGAGTCGGGCCGGGTCCAGGCCATCGAGGACGTCCCCTACATCGACGTCGAGCGCCTCGCCGGCTCCTCGAAGACCGAGTCCGTCCAGTCCTTCGGTCTGCTCTTCCTGATGTTCAACACCGCCGACAAGCGGTTCGCCGACAAGCGCGTGCGCCAGGCCCTGCACTACGCCCTGGACACCGAGAAGATCATCTCCACCGCGATGGTCGGCAACGCCGCACCGGCCACCGGGTACGTCCCCGCCACCCACCCCGACTACCACAAGGCCGCCACGGTCTACACCCACGACGTGGCCAAGGCGAAGCAGCTGC
This sequence comes from Streptomyces sp. NPDC057543, assembly GCF_042801895.1. Lineage (NCBI taxonomy): Bacteria > Bacillati > Actinomycetota > Actinomycetes > Kitasatosporales > Streptomycetaceae > Streptomyces > Streptomyces sp. NPDC057543. The sequence goes on from NZ_JBHVFF010000179.1 coordinate 6,126, forward strand.
TCGCCGAGGCCGGTGCGAAGAACCTCTCCTTCACCGTCCTCACCACCGACACCGGCTGGGTCAAGGACATCGCCCCACTGCTGAAGGAGAGCTGGGAGGCGGCCGGCGTCAAGGTCACCCTCGACATCGCCCAGTCCCCGGCCCAGTACGCCAAGATCGACAAGGGTGCCTTCGACGTGCTGGTCGCCCCCGGCGACCCCTCCGTCTTCGGCAACGACGCCGACCTCCTGCTGCGCTGGTTCTACTACGGCTTCTGGCCCGAGAGCCGCTACGGCTGGGGCAGGTCCGCCGCGTACAAGAAGGTCAAGCAGACGCTCGACAAGGCGGCCCAGGCCGCCGACGAGGCGAAGCGCAAGGAGCTGTGGGGCGAGGTCACCGACCTCGTCGCCGACGAGGCCGCGCTCTACCCGATCCTGCACCGCAAACTGCCCACGGCCTGGAACGACAAGGCCCTGCCCGGCTTCAAGCCACTGCCCACCACGGGCCTGTCCTTCCTGGACGTCAGCCGCGCCTGACCGGCCCCCGGCGCCCGATCGCCCGGCCCGGGACACCTGCTCGATCCAGGTGCCCCGGACCTGGGGCCTCTTGTTCGGATCAGGCCGGGCTCGCGCGGCGTGATCCAAACGAAAGACCCCAGCCCGCCCAACCACAAGGAACCCGACGATGGTTGCTTTTCTCCGGCTCGCGCTGCGCCGCGTCGCGATGATGCCGGTGATGATCCTCGGTATCGCGCTGCTCGTCTTCGTGGTGCTGCAGTTCTCGCCGGTCGACCCGGCCTTCAACGCGCTCGGGGAGAGCGCCACCCCCGAGGCCCGTGCGGCCTTCGCCGAGGCCAACGGCCTCAACGACCCGCTCCCGGTCCGGTACTTCCACTTCCTGGGTCAGCTTCTCCACTTCGACCTCGGGATGACCGTCCCGCCGAGCCAGCCCGTACTGGACCGGATCACGGCAGCCTTTCCGCTCACCCTCCAGCTGACCTTCCTCGGACTGATCCTCGCGGTGATCCTGGCCGTCCTGTTCGGTGTGGTGGGCGCGATGTACCGGGACCGCTGGCCCGACCAGCTGTTCCGGGTCCTGTCCATGGCCGGGGTCGCCATCCCGTCCTTCTGGCTCGGCGTGCTGCTCATCCAGCAGTTCGCGCTGAACACCCGGATCTTCCCGACCGGCGGCTACACCAACCCGGCCGACTCCGTCAGCGGCTGGCTCACCACCATGGCGCTGCCCGCCATCTCGCTGGCGCTCCCGGTCTCGGCCTCCCTCGCCCGTCTCGTACGGACCTCGATGGTCGCCGAACTCGACCGCGACTACGTCCGCACCGCCCGCGGCAACGGCCTCCCGCCGCTGCTGGTGATCCGCTCGGTACTGCGCAACGCGCTCGTCACCCCGCTGACCGTGCTCGGCATCAAGGTCGGGTACATGCTCAGCGGCGCCGTCGTCATCGAAGCGATCTTCGACCTGCCCGGCATGGGCAAGCTCATCCTCGAAGGTGTCACCGGCGGCGATGTCGCCCTGGTCCAGGGCACCGTACTGACCATCGCCATCGCGTTCCTGGTGGTCAACGTCATCGTCGACCTGCTCTACCTGCTGGTCAACCCGCGCATCAGGACGGTGTGACATGTTCGCCACCGGCCGTCTGGCCAACAAGCTGTCCCGACCCGGCATCGCGTTCCGCGCCCTCCCGGTCACCTCCCGCATCGCCCTCGGCGTGCTCATCGTCGTCATCCTCGGTGCCGTGCTCGCTCCGCTGTTCACCCAGGATCCGCTGACCACCGGTACCCCGGTCCAGGCCCCCAGCGGCGCCCACTGGTTCGGCACCGACCGGGCCGGCCGCGACGTCTTCGCCCGGGTCGTACACGGCTCGCGCTACTCGCTGATCATCGGCCTCGGCGCGACCGCTCTGGCACTGGTCGCCGGCGCGCTGCTCGGCTCCATCGCCGCCACCTCGCGCAAGCTCGGCGACGAGTCCGTGATGCGCACCCTCGATGTCGTGATGTCGTTCCCGCCGATCGCGCTGGCCGCCGTCCTCGTCGCGGTCTTCGGCACCAGTATCCCGGTGATCATCTTCACCATCGCCTTCGTCTACACCCCCTCGCTGGCCCGCGTGGTCCGCGCCAATGTGCTGTCCCAGTACGGCGAGGACTACGTCGCCGCCGAGAAGGTCATCGGCGCCCGCCGCGGCTACATCGTGCTCCGCCACGTCGCCGTCAACTGCATGGCGCCGGTCATGGTGTTCGCCACCGTCATGGTCGCCGAGGCGATCATCTTCGAGGCCAGCCTCTCGTTCATCGGCGCCGGAGTGCAGGACCCCGACCCCAGCTGGGGCAGCGTCCTCGCCTACGGCCGGCAGATCCTTCTCGCCGGCGGCTGGTGGGCGACGTTCTTCCCCGGCCTCGCGCTGCTGGTCACCGTCCTCGCGCTCAACATCCTCTCCGAGGGCCTGACCGACGCCTCCGCGGCCCCGAAGAACGCCCGCCCCGCCGTCGCCCCCGCCACGGCCACCGCACCCGACCCGGTCGAGGCCACCTCCACCGTGGACATCGACGCGGCCCTCACCAAGCTCGCGGACCGCGTCAACGCCACCGAACCGTCCATCGAGCCGGTACGGGAGGACGCCGCCGAACTCCTCGTCGTACGGGACCTGGCGATCCGTTTCCCCGACCGTTACGGCGAGATCCCCGTCGTCGACGCGCTGAACTTCACCGTCCACGAGGGCGAGACACTCGGTCTGGTCGGCGAGTCCGGCTGCGGCAAATCCGTCACCAGCCTCGCCGTCATGGGGCTCCTCGCCCGTAATGCCGAGGTCAGCGGCGAGATCCTTTACCGCGGCCGGGACCTGTTGAAGCTCCCGCCGAAGGAACGCCGCGCCCTGATGGGCCCGGAGATCGCGATGGTCTACCAGGACGCGCTCTCCTCCCTCAACCCGTCCGTCCTCGTCGGCACCCAGCTGAAGCAGCTCACCTCGCGCGGCGGTACGAAGACCCCCGCCGAACTCCTCGAACTCGTCGGTCTCGCACCCGAACGCACCCTGCGCAGCTACCCCCACGAGCTCTCCGGCGGCCAGCGCCAGCGTGTCCTGATCGCCATGGCGCTCTCCCGCAGCCCCCGCCTGCTCATCGCCGACGAACCGACCACCGCCCTCGACGTCACCGTCCAGGCCCAGGTCGTCGAACTCCTCGTCCAGCTGCGCGACGAACTCGGCTTCGCGATGGTCCTCGTCTCGCACGACCTCGCGCTCGTCGGCGACCTCTCGCACCGCGTCGCCGTGATGTACGCGGGCCGCCTAGCGGAGATCGGCGCCACCCGCTCCGTACTCACCGCCCCCACCCACCACTACAGCCGCGGCCTGCTCGGCTCCGTCGTCTCGCTGGAAGCGGGCGCCGACCGGCTGCACCAGATCCGCGGCATCGTCCCCGCACCCCAGGGCTTCGGGACCGGCTGCCGGTTCGCCTCACGCTGCACCGCCGCCACCGAACTGTGCCGTACCACCGCACCCGAACTCACCGCACGCGGCGCCGCGAACGACCACGCCTTCGCCTGCCACCACCCGGCGAAGGCCGCCCAGCTGGAAGGGAGCGCCCTGTGATCAGGCTCGACGGCGTCCACGTACGCCACAAGGCACGCAGCGGCGGAGTCTTCCGCCGGGACGCCGTGCACGCCCTCACCGACGCCACCCTGGAGATCGAGCGGGGCGAGATCGTCGGTCTGGTCGGCGAGTCCGGCTGCGGCAAGTCCACCCTGGCCCGGGTACTGACCGGCCTGCAGGAGCCCACCGAGGGCGAGGTCCGCTTCCACGGCCGCGACCTGTGGGAGATGTCCGCGGCACAGCGCCGCGACGACTTCGGCTCCGCCGTCGGCGTCGTCTTCCAGGACCCGTCCACCGCCCTCAACCCCCGGCTCACGGTCCGTCAGATCCTCCGCGACCCGCTCGACGTGCACAAGCGGGGCCCCCGGGAGGCGCGCGAGGCACGCGTCGAGGAACTCCTCGATCTGGTCGGCCTTCCCGGCCACACCCTCGCCGCCCTTCCCGGACAGCTCTCCGGCGGCCAGCGCCAGCGCGTCGCCATCGCCCGCGCCCTGGCCCTCGAACCGGAACTGATCGTCGCCGACGAGCCGACCTCCGCCCTCGACGTCTCCGTCCGCGCCCAGGTCCTCAACCTCCTCGTCGACCTGCGCGAACGCCTGGGCCTCGGCATGGTGTTCATCTCGCACGACATCCAGACCGTGCGCTACCTCGCCGACCGCATCGCCGTCCTCTACCTCGGCCGGATCGTCGAGGAGGGGCGCGCGTTCGACGTCGCGGGCGCCCCCGCCCACCCGTACACCGAGGCACTGCTCTCGGCGACCCCCAGCCTGCTGGAGACCACTGAACGGATCGTGCTCACCGGCCCGGTCCCCTCGGCCACCAACCCGCCGTCCGGCTGCCCCTTCCGCACCCGCTGCTGGAAGGCGGACGACGCCTGCGCCACGGCCTTTCCCGCGCAGAGCGCCGGACCGGGGGAACACCGCTGGCACTGCGTCCACCCCCAGAACCCCGCCACCCCCGGCGGGGACCAGTCCGCCGTACCGGCCGCAAGGAGCACCACATGACCGCCCGAACACCCCGCTACTCCGGCGTGATCCCGCCCGTGGTCACCCCGCTCACCGCGGACGGCGAGATCGACCGGCCCTCCCTGGAGAGGGTTGTGGGGCATCTGCTCGACGGCGGTGTCAGCGGCCTGTTCGCCCTGGGCAGCTCCGGCGAGACCGCCTATCTGACGCCCCGTCGGCAGGACGAGGTCATCGAGGTCATCACGGCCGCCTCGGCCGGCCAGGTCCCGGTCCTCGTCGGAGCGATCGAGACCACCACCGACCGTGCGATCGAACGGGCCCGTGCCGCCGAAGGGCTCGGCGCCGACGCCCTCGTCGTCACCGCCCCGTTCTACACCCGCACGCACGACACCGAGATCGACCGCCACTTCCGGGACGTCGCCGCCGCCGTCGACGTGCCGCTCCTCGCGTACGACGTGCCGGTCTGCGTCCACAGCAAACTCGACCCGGAACTGCTGCTGCCGCTCGCCGTGGACGGTGTGCTGGCCGGGGTGAAGGATTCCAGCGGTGACGACGGCTCGTTCCGCCGGCTGGCCATCGGCGCCCGCGAGCTGCCGGAGTTCTCCGTGCTCACGGGGCACGAACTGGTTGTGGACGCGATGATGCTGGGCGGCGCCGACGGCTCCGTCCCCGGGCTCGGCAATGTGGACCCGCACGGATACGTACGCCTCCACGAGGCCGCGGTACGTGGCGACTGGGCCACCGCACGCGCCGAACAGGACCGCCTCGTCGCACTGTTCGACATCGTTCGCGCGGCCCGTCCCGGCACGGCGTCCGCCACCGCCGCCGGTCTCGGCGCGTTCAAGTCGGCCCTCATGCTGCGCGGGATCATCGCCACCAACATGGTGAGCCCGCCGATGCGCCGGCTGGACGCGGCGGAGATCGCCACGATCGCGGACTGCCTGGACCGCGCGGGGCTCTCCCGGGTCTGACGGGTTCCGGAAGAACGCACTGAGGTGCGTGGGTACAGCCTCGGCCGTACCCACGCACCTCAGTGCTTCTGTCTGCTACCTACCGGTTGCGCCGGTCACTTCCTCGACGCGCGCGTGCGGCGGTACAGCAGGGTTCCGCCGAGCACCATCGCGGCGCTCGCCGCGCCGGCCAGGCCCAGGTTGGCGTCGGCACCCGTGTGTGCCAGCTGCGCGGTGGAGACCGGGACCCCGGAGGTGACGCTGGGCACATTGCCCGTCCGCGATTCATCGGTGTGGGGCGTGACCACGCGGGGCGTCTCGGGAGGTGTGACCACCGGCGGGGTGACCACCGGGGGTGTGACCACGGGCGGCGTGACCGGGGGCGTGACTACCGGGGGAGTGACCACGGGGGGCTCCACGGGAGGGGTGACCACCGGCGGCTCGGTGTCCGGCCCGCTCCCGTTCGCGCACTCGTTGCCGGATGCCGGGTTCAGCAGACCGACGACATCGACGCTGTTGCCGCACGCGTTGACCGGAACGTGCACGGGAGCCTGGACGAGGTTGCCGGACAGCACACCGGGAGAGTTGCTCGCGGTGCCTTGGGCGATTGCCCCGTTGCCGCTTCCGCCGCTCCCGTTCGCGCACTCGTTGCCGGATGCCGGGTTCAGCAGACCGACGACATCGACGCTGTTGCCGCACGCGTTGACCGGAACGTCCACGGGAGCCTGGACGACATTGCCGGACAGCACACCGGGAGAGTCGGTCGCGGTGCCTTGGGCGATTGCCCCGTTGCCGCCGTTGCCGCTTCCGCCGCTCCCGTTCGCGCACTTGTTGCCGAACGCCGGGTTGAGTAGACCGATCACATCGACCGTGTTGCCGCACACGTTTACGGGAACGTGCACCGGCACCTGCACGGCGTTGCCCGAGCCGACGCCCGGCGAACCGGCGGTGGCACCATCGGCGGAGGCGTCCGCGAACGCGTATCCGCCGGCCGCGGTCAGAATGCCTGACGCCGCCGCCATCACCAGCACGCTCTTGCTCAAGGCTTTTCGCATTGATTGCCCTTTCCTAGGACACTTCGTGCGAGCGCGATGCTCGCGGTTCATTCATCACGCGGTGCAGCTTCTGCCGGGAACGTCACCCCGGGTTCTTCCCTGCGTGAGTCGGCAAGCGGCGGTTCTTCCGCGGGTCGAACGCCGATCGCGGAGCCGCACGCCTGGTGACATCCATAACGAGAATGGATTGTCGAGGAAACGCGAAAGTTCGTGGAAATCTTGTGATCACTCGAACGGATGGAATATGCGCGTTCATGGCGACGCCACCCCCAGGCATTCGGGTGAACGGAGGGAACCAAGCGTCCGATCGCGAGTTGGGCAGGGGGCTCCAGTACGGGGCATCCGGTATGAGAAGGGTAAATCGTGATCAAGAGGGTTCTGACCACGGGCGCCGTGGCCGCCTCCGCCCTCGGTCCGGGTGCGACGCAGGCCATGGCGATCGGCGACGACGGCGGTACGACTTCGGTCAACGGCAACGGAGCCTCGCGGCCCTTCGGAAACGCCGAGACCCGTGGTGACGGGAGCCCGCAGTTCGGCCTGGTCCAGGGCAGCCTGAACAAGCCCTGCGTCGGCCTGCCCGCCGAGGCCGACGTCGGCTCGCTCATCGGTCTTGCCCCGGTCGCGGCCCAGGACGTCGACGTGCCGGCCTCGCCGCAGAACCAGCAGTGCACCGAGAAATCCACCCGGGCCAAGGGTGACGAGCCGTTGTCGCACATCCTGAGCGGCATCCCGATGCTCTCCGGCAACGGCAACGGCAACAGTTGATCCAGCCACTGCCACTGCCACTGCCACTGCCACTGCCACTGCGACAGGCCCGGGCCGACGGCGTTCATCCTCCGCGCAGCCCGGGCCCGCTGTTGTCCTTCCCGGTATCGGCGCCCGAATGGCCCGGTGGTCCGCCCGCGACGTCGAGCGATCGAGACTGCTCCATTCGGGCTCTTTTTCGAGAATCTTCTTCCTGAAGAGTTTCGACTGCGGTCCTAAATCGTTACGAATTGCAGCGGCGGAGTTACGAGTGATCAGGACCGCGCTCGTGCGGCACGAAAGACGTGACCGCTCCGGACTCCGTCAAAGAAAGGGACAAACGTGAAGTACGCCAAGGTTGCCGCCATCGCCGCCGGAACCCTGATGGCGGTCGGTGCCGCCGCCCCCGCCTTCGCCGACTCCGGCGCCGATGGCACCGCCACCAACTCCCCGGGCATCGCGTCCGGCAATGTCGTCCAGGTCCCGGTCCACGTCCCGCTCAACCTCTGCGGCAACAGCGTCAGCGTGATCGGTCTGGTCAACCCTGCCTTCGGCAGCACCTGCGGCAACTCCTGACCTCTGGTCGGCCGAGCCGAACATTCATGACGGGAAGGCCCCGGAACGCATTCGATGCGATTCGGGGCCTTCCCCCTTTTCCGGTATTCGATTGAAAGGCGCCGAGAAAAGCGACCCCGTCCAGTTGCCCGAGCGCAACCACATCGTTACCCAAAGCGAGAAGCGGCAGAAGTCACAGCCAAAGAAGGCTGGTGCGGCGCGGATACGCGGCCGAAACGGATGCCGCTGCAGAAGGGAACCCGAAAGTGAAGTACGCGAAGACCGCTGCGTTCGTTGCCGGTTCCGTGGCTGCTCTGGGAACGGCTGCTCCTGCCTTCGCCGTTACCACCACCACGGCCCCCGACTTCAGCCTCAACGGCGGCGTCGACCAGGTGGTGGAAAGCGCACCGCAGGCTGTCGACCCGGTCGTCGACCCGGTCGGCGGAGCCGCCGATTCAATGCAGAAGGACGGCACCGTCACCAAGCTGGCCGGCCAGGCGACGGGTGCGGCCCAGGGCGCGGCCCCGCTGATGGGGGGCCTGCCACTCGGCGGCTGACCCGGCAGGCCACGGCTCTTCCCCGCCCGTGCGGCGAACCTCCGGGCAGCGGAAGCGTCCTCAAGGCCTTGAGGGTCAGGGGGACCCCCTTCCGCGTTGGCCGAAAGCCCTGGTAGCTCCTTCCTCAAGCTCTCAACTCCGTTCGAGCAGGGGAGACCCCGTCCAAGGACTTCCGGCCGCCTTGCGATCGCACGCACCGGACGACGCTCCTCATGGGGCAGACATTGCCGGTCACGGCGCTGGGACCGTAAGGCTCCGGTCGCTGGCCGCTGATTCCTCGGACCTCTCGAGGACTTCACCGCGTGCGGCCTCGAGACCGCACGCCCGCAGTACGTGAAACACCGTGGGGCCGGCACATCCACACGGCAGCCGATCGTCGGCGGCCCGAGATGTGTCGGCCCCACGCCGTGTGTGCCGGCCCCTCGAAGGGGCGGGCGGACTGGGCCGGTTGCCGTAGTGACGGCGGGCGTCACCCGTCGCACCGGGTAGAGGCCACCTATGGACCAGTACGACAGCCAGCACCCCTGCGGTCGGCAGCGGCACGCACAGGACGCCACACCCATCTACGACCGGCTGCTCGCCGAATGGCAGGCGACCCGCGGCGGACCGGAGCCGGCCCCGCCCGAGCGGCCCTGTGCGGGAAGTCGCGTACCCGCCGCCCGTACGTCCGACGATGCCTTCGACGGGTGAGGGGGCGCGTCGAACTCACGACGGATCTGACCCCTTTGAGCGGTAGTGCGGAACCGGCGCTTTCGTTACGGGTTGATCAGTACGTCCCACAACGGAACTCACCGGCAACAGTTGACACCCACGTGGAAGCGGGCGATCGCTGACACCCCAGCGATCGCACGCATTCCGGTGTTACGGCACCGCCGAGAAGTATCCGGGGCGCGGCCACAGGGCTCCACGCATGGCGATGCCCACCGTTCCACCGAGGGCGGTGGGCATCCGGCGTACGGGGGCGGCTCAGCCCAGGCCGCGTACCGGAAGGACGCAGTGCGCGGAGGTCATGATGACCTCCGCGTCGGCTGCGAACGACCGCAGCAGTTCCGCGCTGACCGGCCGGCCCGGCGTGCCTTCGGGCCAAGGGCGGGTGGCGAACATCGTGTGCACCTCGCCCCGCTGCCCTGCCGCGGCCGGCCACTCGCGCGGTGCGGGGTACTGCGCCGTGAAGTGAGGCAGCGTCAGCACGGCCTGACCGGCCTGGACGAGCAGCTTCACCGGGAGGCGCGGCGTCTCGGCGGCGTACACCGGGCCGGCACCGACCGGCAGTCCGCTGCGGTCCAGGGCCACGCGCATAGCGGCCTCACCGGCGGCCGGGCCGTCCGTCCCGTTGCCGAACGAGTGGACGAGGAGGAAGGCGACGTCGGGGCCGCCATCGGGGTGTTCGCCACCCCACCCGATCAGTGTGATCGTGCCCAACTGGGCCTGGGCGAACGTGCCGGTGGCGGTCCGGGGGGTGGTCACGCTCGGCACCCTAGTGGCCTGAGAACGGTCGTTGTGTATCAGTATCACCTGATCGAGGGAGATTTACGGATATCTCCGATGAATACGATCGAGGCGCTCTCCCGGATGCCGGGGCGGCGGACGCCGTGGATAAATGTGTTGACGCCGCCCGATGGCCCCGAGCTATGGTGTGCAGCGTTCCGGACGGCGGGGAAGAATCGCCGGTGTCGGGCCCGTGCTTGAACCAGGAGGTGAGGACATTGATGACTGTCGTTGCGATGGGCGTTGCCCACAACCAGAAGAGCATCGTTCCCACCCCTGTGGTCGCCGGCTGACCTTTCCTCAACTCTTCGCGCTCGTACGCGCGTTGCCGGGGCCACCCTGTGAAGGGTTTCCCTTGTCTTTCCCGTCTTCTCCGTCTTCCTCGTCTCTTTCTTCTTCTTTTCAGGGCGCGCCCGTGTCGCATCCGCTGTCCCCGTACGGCTGGGACGACGACTGGGCCGCCGCATTCGCTCCGTACGCCGAGCAGGGCCTGCTGCCCGGACGCGTGGTGCGGGTGGACCGCGGGCAGTGCGACGTGGTCACCCCGTACGGCACGCTCCGGGCCGACACCGCCTTCGTCGTCCCGCGCGATCCGATGCGGATCGTCTGCACGGGCGACTGGGTCGCCGTCGACCCCGACGGAGACCCACAATTCGTACGGACGCTGCTCCCGCGGCGTACGGCCTTCGTCCGCTCGACGTCGTCGCAGCGCTCCGAAGGGCAGGTGCTCGCCACCAACGTCGACCACATCGCCATCTGTGTCTCCCTCGCCGTGGAGCTGGACCTGGGGCGGGTGGAGCGCTTCCTCGCGCTCGCCATGTCCAGCTCCAGCGGCGACGCGCTGCTGCGCGACGGGGCGTCCGCCGCGGATGGAGCCGCCCAGCCGATCGTGGTGCTGACCAAGGCCGACCTGGTGCCGGACACCGCGACGCTCGCGTACTTCGTCCAGGACGTCGAGGCCATCGCGCCCGGTGTGCAGGTGCTGACCGTCAGCTCCGCCACGGGGGAGGGGCTCGATGTGTTCGCCGCCATCGTCTCGGGCGGTACGAGTGTGCTGCTCGGGGCGTCCGGTGCGGGCAAGTCGACCCTCGCCAACACCCTGCTCGGCCGCGATGTGATGGAGGTGCAGGCCGCCCGTGACGTCGACGGCAAGGGCCGACACACCACCACGACACGCAATCTGCTGGTCCTGCCTTCCGGAGGCGTGCTGATCGACACCCCCGGGCTGCGCGGGGTCGGCCTCTGGGACGCCGAGACCGGCGTCGGCCAGGTCTTCTCCGAGATCGAGGAGCTGGCCGAGCGGTGCCGGTTCCATGACTGCGCCCACCTGTCGGAGCCCGGCTGCGCGGTGCTCGCCGCGGTCGAGGACGGTTCGCTGCCCGAGCGGCGCCTCGACAGCTTCCGCAAGCTGCTCCGCGAGAACCAGCGCATCGTCGCCAAGACCGATGCCCGGGTGCGGTCCGAAATGCTGCGTGAATGGAAGCGCAAGGGGGCCGAGGGCCGGGCGGCCATGGACGCGAAGCGGGGTCGGCTGGGGGAGCCCCAGCCGACGGGTCCGCGGTGGTCCAGGTGGACGTCCGAAAAACCCCAGTGCGGTTACCGGGGGTGGCGCAAACAGGTCGGGGTGTTGGAAGAAACGGTGTCATATAAAAAAATC